>JBBQKT010000171.1:0-7825 GCA_038327205.1 Burkholderiales bacterium
ATCTTGTTGCCGTCAGGGTCGCGCAGATAGGCCAGATACATTTTTCCCGAGGCGCCTTCACGGATGCCCGGCGGGTCTTCGCAGGTCTTGCCGCCGTTGGCGATGCCGGCCGCGTGAAATGCATCGGCTTGCTCGGCTGAACTGCAGCCAAAGCCAAAGGTGCTGCCATTGCCCACGGTTGCGGCTGCGCCGTCGATCGGCTTCGACACCGAAAAAACACCGGCAGGCGTGCGCCAGAACACGCGATGGTTGTCAACAAAGCCGGCTGGGACGCCGAGCGCGCCGAGTACCGCGTCGTAAAACAACTTCGACTTCTCGAGATCGTTGGTGCCGATCATGATGTGGGAGAACATGCAGTCTTCCTTCAGTGTTGTGAACGCTTGAGGCGCTCGTATCGATGGGATGGCGGCCCGGCCTTGAGAGGGCCGCCGAGGGCATTATTGCGAAGAGTGCTATCCCGCATGCGGGCCTTGGCTGCTGCGAGATTCAAGGGGCTTCAAACCGCCCCAAACGCACCATCGTGTTGCCCGGCTTGCCGTGCTTCAAGCTGGGCATCACCAGCACCGTGTTGTCGTAGGGCGTGGTGAACACGGTGTCGCCGTCCTGCGCGTAGGCGGTGCCGGCCTTGTCGATCACATCAAGGCCGTGAACCGGGAACAGGAAATGGAAATTGCTGCTCAAGGCCACGATGGGTCGGTCGACCCGCACCAGGTGTTGTTGAGTCGGCAGCGGCAGGCGCAGGCGCGCATCGGCCCAGGCCTGATCGACCACGCCGGTCAGGCATAAAAAGCGCACCACGCTGTCGATCGCCACCTCGGCCGACGAGGCCTCCCAATGCTGGCCGCACTCGATCAACAACGCATTCTTGGTGCTGCTCGGATCGCCGAAGCCGCCCCGGTCGCGAAGACGCAGGCCAGAGGGGTGGCCGGTGTCGATCAGCAGGTCGCCGGGCATGCCCAGCTGCTTGGCAAAGTCGGCGCCCTTGTCGAGCAAGCCGCAAACCATCAGCGGGCGGCAGGCGTCCTGCATCGAGTGGATATCGAGCAGCAGGTCGGCGGCATCGACGAAGGGCTGCAGCGCCCGCGCGCGGCGCAGCTCGACCGAGTCGCCGGGGCCGAACAGCACGGCATCGGCCCAGACACGGTTGAAGTCTTCATCGACGCAGCGCGAGGCGCTCGGGTCGGCCGCATCGAAGCGCTCGAACGCCTCGACATTCGCAAAGCTCAGTATCAATTCGCCGGTCGGCGGCGTTGGCACACCCTGCTTGAACAGCCAATCGAGCGCGATGGCCCCGCACAGCTCGTTGCCATGCGTCAGCGCCTGGATCATCACGCTGGGGCCGGGGGCCTTGCCGCTGAATCGGTGGACGTAATCAACGCCGGTGTTGCTGGCGCGGTAGGGGCGGAGGTCGGGTGGGGTGAGGTCAATCGTCGGGGTGCTCATCATCACTTTTCTTTGCGGTAAAGCGTGCCTTCTTCGGTCCGCTCGTCGTCCTTGAACTCGCCTTCCCAGCGGTCGCCGCTGGCCCAGATGAAGTTGCCTTGGCCGTGCTTCTTGCCGGCGCGCCAGGCGCCTTCAAAACGGTCGCCGGACTTCCAGATGTAGGTGCCGATGCCGTTGGCAATGCCGCGGTCGAATTGGCCGTCGTATTGGTCGCCGGAGGTGAAACTCATGCGGCCCTTGCCGTGTGGCAGCCCGGCCTGCAACGGGCCCTCATAGCGGTTGCCGTTGGCAAAGCGAAGGACACCCTGGCCCTGCGGTTTGTCGTTGACCCAGTCGCCTTCATAGCGCTGGCCGTTGAGCCAGATGTAGCTGCCCTTGCCGTGGGGCACGCCCTGCAGCATCTGGCCTTTGTATTGGTCACCCGAGGCATAGATCATCTGCCCCTCGCCTTGCGGTTGGCCGTCAAAAATGGCGCCCTCGTACTGGTTGCCATTGGCAAAGCGCAGGCTGCCTTTGCCGGTGGCCTTGTCGTTGACCCAGTCACCCACATAGCGTTGGCCGCTGGCCCAGGTGAAGTCGCCGCGGCCGTTGCGCACATTGCGGATCAGCGGGCCTTCGTAGACATCGCCATTGGCCCATTCGACCCGGCCGGTGCCGCTGACAACCTGGCCTTCTTCACGCACGAACTGCCCCTTGTAGCGGGTGTCGCCGGAGCGGACGTCGAGCTCTTTGACGGCGCTGGCGTCGGGTGCGGGTGTCGATGTTTGTGAGGCGGCTTGCGTGGCAGCTTGTGTGGCAGCTTGCACCGTGGGTTTGATAACGGCCTTCACCGACGGTGTGGCCGCGACTGCCGCCGCCGTGCCAGCGGCACCTGCAACAAGCTTGGCCGCCGTTGTGGCGGCCCCTGCCACTGCTGCTGCGCCCGTCGGCTTGGCTGCCGGGGGCAGGGCAGCAGACATCGGTGGCGGGGCGCCCGGCGCGGCCGTGGCCACCCAGGGCGTGCCGCGCTCGCGGGCGAGGGCTTGGGCGTTGTTGCCGGCCAGTTCCATCGCGCCGCCCCGGCATTGGCGGGCGGTCTCACGCCACAGGGTTTCGGCGATCTGGCTTTGCTGCTGGCGGTCGGCCAGGGGCAGGCCGGCCGAGCCATTGCGGAACTTCTGCGTGTAGTCGCGCGCCTTGTCGAAGCCGGGGGCACAGAACTCGGCGTTGTGGCCGTCGATCTCGCTTTGCTCGCGGCGTTTGGCCGCAATCTCCTTTTGGGCACCGGTGCAGTGCTCGGCGGCCAAGTCCCACATGGTTTCGGCCTTGGCGTAGAGCAGGGCGGCATCGGGCCAGCGGCGCTCGCCAAAGGCGGCACGGGCCAGCTCTTGCAGGGCACCGCCGTCTTTGTGGCTCATCTCGCACTGCGAACCGGCAGCCTGCCGCTCGGTGATGCCGGCGCGCTGCTTCTGGTTGTCGAGCAGATTGCGTTCCGCACGCTCGCGGGCCCGGCCGTCACAGCTCAGGGTGGCCGCCGTCCATTGTTTGACGGCTTCGTCGAACAGCGGGGCCAGGGTGTCGAGATCCTTGTTCTGCGATTGCGCGGTGGCGGCGCGCAGGTCGGCCGACATGGCCCGCGAGGTGAGGGCGGAGCAGCTTGGCGGCGGTGGCGGCGGTGGCCCGGCAGATGCAGCGGCTTCAGGCGCACTGGCTGCATCGGCAGGCGCGCTGGCTGCCGCTTCTGGCGCCACCTGCGCGTTCGCTGCCAAGGCCCAAAACAGGCCGATCAACAGGCACAGGACGGCCCTCATTTGCGCGCCCCCGACTCGGCCGGAATGTCCAGCATCGCGTCGATCAGCCCGCGCGCGAAGCGGCCGCTGGCGGGGTCGGAGGGGCTTTCAAACGAGAACGCGGTGGGGGCCGAGGCGAGCGGCATCGCACCGATCTCGAACAGCAGATCCTGCGGCTTGATGCCTCGCAGAATCGCCACGACGTCACCCGACATGCCCTTGCCGGCAGCCACTTTTTCAAGCGCGGTCAGCCGCTCGGCGTCGAACACCAGGCTGTTGGCAACCAGGCTGCGTTCGACCATTTTTTGGTGCAGGGTGAAGCCGGCCAGCGGGTTCGCGCCGAGCTTGATGGCGCGCTCGAAGGCCCATTGGTCGGCCCGGTCAAACACGGTGGCGCCGATGCGGGCGACGCCGCCCAGCGAGCCCCGGTTGGCAGCGGCGGCCTGCAGCGCATTGAGCACCTGCTGGCGGGTCAGCGCAGCGGCGGCATCAGTCAGGCTCTCGCGCAGCTTTTGCATCGCCAGCGCCCGGCCTTGCTCGATCAATTGCTGCTTCAAGAATTCGGTGGCCACGCTGGCGGCCGCGCTTTTGGCGGCGCTGATGGCGGCTTCCGCCGCCAGTGCCGCGCCGCGCAGACCGGAGGCGATGGTGACCAAGTTGTAGAGCGTGCCGGCAATCTTCATGCCGTAGTGGTAGGTCTTCATGCGCGCGCCGCCCTCTTCGGACAGGCCCTGCGTCCAGAGCACCGCCCACAAGGCTTCGTCCTCGGTCAGGTCGGCCTGCATGATCTCCAGCGGGTGCAGGCTCAAGAGCCAGTGGTAGTCCTGCGCGCTGGGCGTGTTGGGCGGGGCCAGGCGGGTGTAGCCGCGGCAGACCTTGAAGGGCTCCAGCATCAAGGACTTGCCGCTCGACAGGGTCACGCCGAAGGGCTTGCCCTCGTCGCGCGCTTCGGCCAACAAACCCAGCAGGCGCTCGCTGTCCTCATCGGCCTGGCCCTTCACCTTGACGATGCGCTCGCCCAGGCGCAGCGGCGATTCGGGGGTGGCGGCCACCACGGTGAGCCGTTCGTCCACGCCCAGGGCACGTACCCAGGCGACCTTTTCGTCCTTGTCCCAGCCATAGGCGGTGGCCATGGCGAAGGGCAACTCCCATTGCGGCTCGCACTCGGGGTCTTTCAACGCGGCGCTGCGCACGATGGCCGGGCGGATGATCTGCTCGCCCGAGCCGTAGGCGCGGATATTGGCCAGCAAGGCCTCGTCCACTTTGCGGCCATCGTCCACCGTGAACTTCGGCGCAGCGCAGGCACTCAGCAGGGCGCACAGCGCCAGTGCTAGCCACCGACTCATGGCTGTGCGGCAGCATTCAGCGGCGCGAAATCGGCGGCGGTCTTGCTCTTCCAGCCGGCAATCGCCTGTGCCATTTCGCCGGTGTCGAAGATCGCGCTTTGCAGCAGGCTCATCTGCTGCAGCGAGGCGGCCACGCCGTGGTCGCGCGCATGGTTCAGGCTCAGCTTGCTGCCAGCAATGGCCAGCGGCGATTTGCCAGCAATTTGCTCGGCCAGCCGCAGCGCATGGGCCAGCAACGCTTCGGCGTTGGGCAGCACGGCGTTGAGCAGGCCGCAGGCCAGCGCCCGCTCGGCCGGCAGCCGCTCGCCGGTGTAGGCCAGCTCGCGCGCCAGGCCCGCGGGCATGATGCTTTGCAGCCGCTGCAACACGCCCAGGTCGGCCGCCATGCCGATATTGATTTCCTGCACGCTAAAGAAGGCATCGGCCGTGGCCAGCCGGATGTCGCAGGCGGCAGCCAGATCGAAGGCGCCGCCGATGCAGCCGCCCTGGATCGCACAGATCACCGGGAAATAGGCCTCATCCAGGGCCGAGAAGCTGGCCATCAGGCGGCGCAGCGATTCTTGGAACGCCAGACGTTCACGCGGGGTGGCCACGCCCGCCAGGCTGGTGTCGGCAAAGGTATCCAGCGCCATGCCGGCGCAAAAATGCTTACCGGTCGAGGAGATCACCAGCACGCGGGTCTCGCCGCCGTCTTGCAGCCCCTGCACCGCGCTGCGCAGCGCCGGGAAGAAGGCGGGCGCCATCGTGTTCATCCGCTCGGGGCGGTTCAGCACCAGGTGGGCAATACCTGACGGGGTGCTTGTGAGGCTGAAAAACTCGTTCATCGATGCGCCTATCCCTGTGTTTTTCGAATTGTGTCTTTTCGTAAGCCTAACCTGCGTGGCGCGGCGGCCGTGCGGCGACACTCAAATGATGCAAACCTTGACAACCGATGATGGCCTGCCGCTGCACATGCGGCAATGGCGCAAGCCCCAGGATGGCGGCGATGCGACAGCGGGGACGGTGCTGATCGTGCATGGCCTGGGCGAGCACATCGGCCGCTACTCGGCGGTGGCCGCCCGGCTGAACGCCGCCGGCTACCAAGTGGTGGGCTATGACCAGCGCGGCCACGGCGAATCCGGCGGTGCGCGGGGTGATGTGCCCGACGGCGAGGCCTTGCAGCGCGACCTGGCACGGGTCATCGACGCGCTGCGAGCCGACGCCGAATTGGCCCGCGGCCCCCTGCTGCTGCTGGGCCACAGCATGGGCGGGCTGGTGGCGGCGCGTTTTGTGGTCGGTGGGCTGACGGCCAACAGCGCCGGGGCATTGCCGGCCTGGTTTCGACCGGTGGACGGGCTGATCCTGTCGTCCCCCGCCCTTGATCCCGGTCTGTCCGGCTGGCAGCGGCTGCAATTGCTGCTGGGCCTGACGCTGGCCCCGCATCTGGCCGTGGGCAACGGGCTCAAGCCCGACTGGATCTGCCGTGACCCGGCGGTGGTGCGTGCCTATCTGGCCGACCCCCTGGTTCACAACCGCATCACCCCGACGCTGGCCAAGACCTTTGTCGAGGGCGGCGATCTGGTGCGCCTGCACGCGCCCGATTGGGTGCTGCCGACCCTGCTGATGTGGGCGGGCAGCGACCGTTGCGTGTTGCCGGAGGGCAGCGCCGAGTTTGCCGCTGCAGCGCCGCCTGCGGTCGTCAGCGCGCAGTGCTTTGCGCCGCTGTTCCATGAAATCTTCAACGAGCCCGAGTGCGGCGAGGTGTTTGCACGGCTGGAAGCTTGGCTCGACGCCAAGTTCTAAACTCGGCGCTCAGCCCGTTAAGAATGATTGGAGTTTTGCCATGAATGCTCGTGACCCTTCGCTGCCCCTGCAGCGCGATGAAGCCACCGCCATCGGCGACTATGCCGCCCGGGTCTGGGACGAAGAAATCGTCCCGGCGCTGATCGACTACATCGCCGTGCCGGCCAAGAGCCCGATGTTCGACGCCGATTGGGCCGAGCACGGCTATATCGACAAGGTGCTGCGTGATGCAGCCAGTTGGGTCGAGAGCAAGAAGGTGGCGGGTCTGACGCTCGAAGTCATCCGCCTGCCGGGCCGCACGCCGGTGATCTTTTTCGAGGTGCCCGCCACCAAGGCAGAGTCCACTGACACCATCTTGCTTTACGGCCACCTCGACAAGCAGCCCGAGTTCAACGGTTGGCGCAATGACCTGGGCCCTTGGACGCCCAAATACGAGAACGGCCTGCTCTACGGTCGCGGCGGTGCGGACGATGGCTATGCGGTCTATGCCTCGCTGACGGCCATCATGGCGCTCGACCAGCAGGGCATCCCGCGTCCGCGCTGCGTCGGCATCATCGAAACCTGCGAGGAAAGCGGCAGCTTCGACCTGCCCGCCTACCTTGACGTGCTGAAGGCCCGGCTGGGCCAGGTGTCCCTGGTGGTCTGCCTTGATTCTGGTGCCGGCAATTACGAGCAGCTGTGGCTGACCACCTCGCTGCGCGGCATGGTCAGCGGCGTGCTGAAGGTCGAAGTGATGACCGAAGGCATTCATTCCGGCGATGCCTCGGGCCTGGTGCCGTCGAGCTTTCGCATCCTGCGCCAGGTGCTGGACCGGCTGGAGGACTCCAAAACCGGCCGCCTCCTGCCCGACAGTTTTCATTGCGACATCCCCAGCAACCGCATCGGCGAAGCCGAGGCCGCCGCCGCCATCCTCAAGGACGAGGTCTGGAAGCGCTATCCCTGGGCCTGCGGCGCCGACGGCGGCCCGGTGCTGCCGGTGACCCAGGAACCGGTCGAGGTGCTGCTGAATCGCACCTGGCGGCCCACGCTGTCGGTCGTGGGTGTTGATGGCTTCCCCGAGCTGAAGAACGCCGGCAATGTGCTGCGGCCCTACACCGCCTTCAAGCTGTCACTGCGCCTGCCGCCCTTGATCGACGGCAATGACGCTGCGCTCAAGCTGAAGGCCCTGCTCGAAGACAACGCGCCCTATAACGCCCGCGTCACCTTCGTGCCCGACGGCCGCGCCGGTGCTTATGGCGCCAGCGGCTGGAACACGCCCGAGCTGTCGCCCTGGCTCAGCAACGCCATCAACGAGGCCAGCCTGGCACATTTCGGCGCGCCGGTTGGCTATATCGGCCAGGGCGGCACGATCCCGCTGATGAGCATGCTGCAAAAAGGCTTCCCGGCCGCGCAGATGATGGTTTGCGGCGTGCTCGGCCCGAAGAGCAATGCCCACGGCCCGAACGAGTTCTTGCATGTGCCCTATGGCAAGCGGCTGACGGCAGC
>JBBQKT010000172.1:0-7807 GCA_038327205.1 Burkholderiales bacterium
GTTGGCGCGATGTCCAGCAGCACCAGGCGGCTGACCACGCCCGGATGATCGGCTGCCAATCGGTGCGCAACGCGCGCCCCGCGGTCATGGGCCAGCACGGCGAAGCTGTCATGGCCCAAGGCATTCATCACCCGCAGCAGATCGCGCGCCATCACCCGCTTGCTGTAGTTGCCGTGGTCGGGTGTGCCGGGCGGTTTGGATGAATCGCCGTAGCCGCGCAGATCGCAAAGCACCAGGCTGAAATGCTTGGCCAGTTCAGGCGCTACCTTGTGCCAGATCGCCTGGGTTTGCGGGTAGCCGTGAATCAGCAGCAGGGGCGGACCGGCCTTGCCGCCTGTCCTCACATGAAGTTGAACGCCTTCATCGGTCGTGATGTGGCGTGAGTCAAAACCGGGGAACAGATCGGACATGGCGGGCGCTCGGTAGGTATCGTCAGCCGATGCTAACGACGCCTGAGCATCCCATGCGTCACCCGCGAGTCAGCGGGATCGTCGGATAGCCGGTCGGCTGGGCGGCGTTGTCGAGGTGGCAGACCGAACTGCCGATCGCCGCGTCAAACACCTCACGGGCGCAATCGTGGCAGCAGCCGCAGGCCGACGCCAAGCCGGTTTCGTCTTGCAGCAGATCGAAGCTGCGAACGCCTGCAGCGACATCGCGGCGGATGTCGCGGTCAGAGATGCGGTGGCAGATGCAAACAATCATGGCGGCGTTGAAGACGAAGCAAGTCTTGATGACTTGCGCCAACTCTAACGCAAATGCGAACCCTTCTCAATCAAATTCGCAACGAGTCCTTGCTGCCCGTGTTGTCATTCCCGCGCAGGCGGGAATCCAGGGGGCGCACGCCGACTGCAACGAACCTAGATCCCCGCCTTCGCGGGGATGACGGGCCCGTCTTTAGGAAGCCTTGCCGCCCCGGCCAACGACCAGAGGCCCTTGGCCTTCGGCAGGCACAGTCAGTCCGCAGGGACTGTCTGTGTCCGGCCTCAGCCCATCTGCGTCTGCAACCAGTTCTGCTCGCCCAGTTGAGCCACCAAATCGATCTGCGTTTCAAGGTGGTCGATGTGTTCCTCGGTGTCCTTGAGGATGTCTTCCAGCAGCAGGCGCGAGACGTAATCGCGCACGCTTTCGCAGTAGGCGATGGCTTCTTTGAGCAGCGGGTGCGAGCCCATTTCGATCTTCAGATCGCAGTGCAGGGTCTCGACCGGGGTTTCGCCGATGTAGAGCTTGCCCAGGTCCTGCAGATTCGGCAGGCCTTCGATCTGCAGGATGCGATCCATCAGCCGGTCGGCATGCTTCATCTCCTCGATGGATTCGGCGTACTCATGCTTGGCCAGGCGCTCCAGGCCCCAGTTCTTCAGCATCCGGTAGTGCAGGAAATACTGGTTGATGGCGGTCAGCTCGTTCTTCAGCTGGGCGTTCAAAAATTCCAGAACCTTGGCATCGCCTTTCATGGCGCTCTCCTCATGCGTGTTGTCGATGGGGCGCATTGTGCTTGTCGCTGGAAGGCTGACCTGCAAAACCCCGGAAACGGCGCTCTGCTTGCGAAGCGTTCTCAGACGCAGTCCGGGTCGAGGCACAAATTTCATTTGCAAATAAGAATAGTTCTCATTTAACATGTGAACATGATGTCCCAATACCTCCCCCTCGCCTCAAGCCCGAGCGCCGCGTTGCTGCCGCCGGCCGTTCCAGCACCGCAGCGCAAGCGCGTCAGCAGTCAGGAGCTGTTGGCGAACGAGCGGGAAATCGAGATTGAGCATGTGGGCCAGCTTTATCGGCTCCGGCTCACCTCACTCGGCAAGCTGCTCTTGACCAAATAGGCGCGGGAATCGCCTGTGTCGAGCGCGGCTGCCTCCCCAGAACCAGCCCGCTTCATGCCGCAAGCACCCAGGGCCCAGGGCCCCATTAAGGCCCGGTCCCTCACATCCCGCAGAGCTTGCGCAGGGGGTTGAGCACCACCTCGCCACGGAAGGGCTTGACGATCCAGCCGGTGACGCCGGCTTTTTTGCCACGGGCGCGGACTTCGGGGTTGTCTTCGGTGCTGAGCATGACGATGGGCACGACTGTGTTGCCCAACTCGGTGCGGATTTTTTCAACCATCGTCAGCCCGTCCATATTGGGCATATTGACGTCACTGATGATGAGGCGGATGCCGGGGTCTGCACGCAACTGGGCCAGCCCGTCGTGGCCGTCATGGGCCAAAGTCACCTCGAAGCCGTTCTTGCTCAGGAAACTGGCCACGATCTCCCGCATGGTGCTGGAATCATCGACCACAAGAACCTTCGTCATGCTGCGCTCTCCTCAATCACCATGGCTTAAAAAAGATCCAACTCACCGGTGGAGTGGGTGACCGGCGGGGCGGCCGAAAACTCGGCAAACTCTTCCAGCGACCAGTGCAGATTGAAGATAAAGCGCTGCACGATCACCAAGGGCGGCAAGCCCGGCCGACGCGGGTCGGACAGCTGATAGCGCAGGCACAGCTGCGGGTCTTGCGAGCCGAAGGAAATGTATTTGTGCGCATGGTTGATGACGATGGGCACCTGGATCTGCTGGCTGGAAAACCCCTTGGGCGGGATGTAGCGGTTCTTGAACGCGCCCCAGATCAGGTTGGTGGTTTCGCCCAGCAGGTTGTTCAACTCGCGGAAATTGAAGTCGCCGCCCAGGCCCTCGTAGCTGAAGCCCTGGATCATGCCCTGGCGCAGCGCACCCTCTTCGGTCTGCAGCATCATGTAGCCGCGGCACCAGGTGCTTTCAATCGGGATCAGGGTCGAGACCTCGCCGAAGATGATGCGGTCATGCACGACATAGGGCGGCTCGGCCATCACATTGGCATAAGGGAACATCGAGCTGAGCGAGTTGCGCGTCAGATCGATGATGCCGTCCACCAGGCTCTTGGGATAGCGCAGGCTGAAGATGGCACGGCTGACCGCATCGCGCAGCTGCTCGATCCCACCGGCCACCCACTGGTGCTGGATCACGACCTGCTCATCCGCCGTCAGCGCCCGCGCGTCGGCCCGTCGAAAGAAGATCGGCAGTTCGGGCCGCAGTTTGTGGATAGCGCGGGCCAGCGCCAGACCGCCGCCTTCGTCGCAGGGCAAGTCTTCGGCCAGCAACACGCCGGCCAGATCTTTGTTCTTGGCCAGGGTTTCCAGCGCATCGCGCGCTGCCCGCGGCAAAGCCACCAGTCCGACTTCTGCACAGAAGTTCGTCAAGCACTGGTACTGGTCCGGGTCGTGTTCCAGCAAGAGCACCTTGGCCGCAAGGCTGGAGGTTTCCGTCATGTGATTGCAAGGCTTGGCCTTGTCCATTGAGGTCCGAGGGCACGCAGTCGGTGGACTGCACGAACGTGCTTCATCGCAATCCTGCGCACGCCTTCGATGGATGTCGGCCTCTCCACCGGTTTGCTTGAGCACAATCGTTCAGCGAGTCAGCGCCCGCCTGACTGCATAGCTCAGCGCATCGACCCCGACCACCATCAACAACATCGCCGCCAGCACGGTCGCCGTCTTGTCCATCTGGAACAGACCCATGTGAAAGGCCAGCATCTGGCCCAGACCGCCGGCGCCGACAACGCCCAGGATGGCCGCCGCGCGAATATTGTTTTCCCAGCGGTACAGGGTGTAGGAGATGACCTGGGGCAGCACCTGCGGCAGGGTTGCGTAGAGGAACACCCGCAGCCGGCCGATGCCTTGCGTGCGCAGCGCCTCGGCCGGGCCGGTGGGGGCGTTTTCAACGGCTTCAGCGAACAGTCGGCCAAGCACGCCCGAGGTGTGCAAGGCCAGGGCCAGGGTGCCTGCCAGCGGGCCCAGGCCGGCCGAAATCAGCAGCAGGCTGGCCCACACCAGCTCGGGCACGGCGCGCAGCGCGTTCAGCAGCAGCCGGGTGGGCGTACGCACCCAACCGAAGTTCGCGGCACTGGCGGGCAGGGCCAGCAGCAGGCCCACCGCTGCCGCGATCAAGGTGCCCAGGGCCGACATGGCCAGTGTTTCCAAGGTCGCCTCGGCGACCTTGCGGACGAAGGGCGACGACAGATCGGGCGGGAAGAATTCGCCAACGAAGCGGCCCATGCTCGCCGCCGCATCGGGTGACAGGAACCGGGCCCATTGCAGATCGAGCGACCAGAAGCTGGCGATCACCAGCGCGATCAAGCCCAGCGTCAGCCAGCAGGCCTTGCAGCGGGCATTGAACAGGGCGGGCGGCAGTGGTTGTTGCTGTTGGCTCATGCCAGGGACTTTCTCAGCCATGCGCTGACGCGGTCCGCCAAGGCCACCAGGGCCACGAACACCAGCAACATCGTCGACACCTCGCCGCCCGCGAACATCTTGGTCGAGTTGTCGAGCTGCTGGCCGAGGCCGCCCGCGCCGACAAAGCCCAGCACCACCGACGAGCGGATCGCGCATTCCCAGCGGTAGACGGTGTAGGACGTCAGCTCGGCCGCGTTTTGCGGCAGCAGGCCGTAGGCAAAGGCCTGCAGGCGGCCACTGCCGTTGGCCAGCAGATTGCGGGTGATGGCGGGCTCGCCGCTCTCCAGAATATCGCCGTAGACCTTGCCCAGCATGCCGCCATAGGTCAGCGCAATGGCCAGCACGCCGGCGGTCGGCCCCAGGCCCACCACCCGCACAAAGATCAGCGCCCACACCAGCTCCGGGATGCTGCGCAACAAGATCAGCACCCAGCGCACGCCCTGCCGCACGACGGCGGGCATGAAGGCCATCCGACCCGCCAGGCTGGACACCGACAGCACCCGCGTGGACAGCAGGGCGGCGGGCACGGCGATCAGCAGCGCCAGGCTGATGCCGGCCGTGGCGATGGCCACGGTGCGCCAGGTTTCCAGCGCCACCAGCCGCAGAAATTCAGGGTTGGTGGCCGGCGGGATGAAGGCCGCCAGAAAGCGCAGTGTGGGTTTGCGACTGGCAGGGCTGAACATCACCCAGGGCTGAAATTCCGTCGCCACCAGCAGCGGCCACAGCAGCACCAGGGCGGCACTGAACCAGAACAGGCGACCGAGCCAGGCGGGGTCGCGCTGAACACTGAGTGTGCTCATCGGCAGTGCATCACCACGGCGGCGGGCGCGGGGGCTGCCAACACCGGCGCGGGGCCCGACAGCTCGTCCTCGTGCTGCGCATACAGGCGCAGCAGCAGCGCCCGGCTGACCTCGGCGGCGGGCAGATCGAAGGCCACCGCGCCGTCGCGCAGGCCAACGATGCGGCTGAAATGCGCCAGCGCCGTGTCCACCTGGTGCAGGCTGGCCAGCAGGGTGATGCCCCGCTCGCGGGCCACCGCGACCAGGGTCGTCATTGCCTGCTCGGCGCGGGCCGGGTCCAGCGCCGAAAGCGGCTCGTCCACCAGCCACAGACGGGCCGGGGCCAGCAGCGCACGCGCCAGGCCAACCCGTTGGCGCTCGCCGCCGGACAGGCGATCGACCCGCGCAAACAGCTTGTCGGCCAGATCAAACCGGGCCAGCGCCGCCTGCGCCCCGGCGATGTCCACCGGGTAGAACAGCGAGCGCAGGCTGCGGCCCAGGCTCCAGGCCGGCAGACAGCCGGCCAGCACGGCGGTGACCACCCGCTGGCGCGGCGGAAGCGGCGGCGTTTGCGGGGCCATGAAGAGCCGGCCGCGCTGGGCTTGCAGGGCGCGCACCGGCAGCGCCCAGGGGTCGGCACCGTCCAACATCAGCTGGCCCTGCCCCGGCTTCAGCGCGGCGGCGGCCACCTGCAGCAAGGTGGTTTTACCCGCGCCCGAGGGGCCGATCACCGCCAGCTGCTCACCGGCCGCCACCCGCAGGCTGACGCCGCGCAGCGCGGCCAGGCTGGTGGGTGCGGCGGCGGGGTGGCGGGCGTGGACGGCTTGAAAGTCGAGGTTCATGCAGGCATTACACCTTGCACGAACGAAACCCTGCGAACAGGTCGGTGCGGTCGGCGGGGAAGAAGTTGCGGTAAGCCGGGTGACGCATCACCGGCAGGGTGGCGAACGAGGCGCCGCGCAAGACCGGCCGCCCGTCGAACCAGGGCTGCGAATAGTCGCGGTACGGGTGGGCCGCAAAGCCGGTGTACGGCGCAAATTGGCTGGCCGTCCATTCCCAGACCTGGCCCCACTCAAAAGCCTCGTCGGTCGATGCCGCCAGCAGCGCGGCGGTTTCCCATTCGGCCTCGGTGGGCAGGCGGCGACCCGCCCAGGCGCACCAGGCAGCGGCCTCGGTGGCGCTGAGGTGCACCGCCGGGGTGTCCAGATCGAGCGGCAGCCAGCGGCCGAAACGTTGCGCCTGCCAGCCACCCTCCACGCGCCGTAAAAGCCGAGGCACCGCGCCCGCCGCGAGCGAAGGCAGATAACGCCGCCAGGTCACCGGCGCACGGTCGATGCTGAAGGCCTCGACCGGCCGTGTGTGCGCACCCAGCTCGTTGTCAAAGGCAAAGCCTGGCCCCGCGCTGCCAATTGAGCGCTCAGCGCCAGGCACTGCCCATTCCCCCATCAAGCCAGAAGCCTGCGGCGCACGGCCGGTCATCGCCGCGCCCAGATCGAGCCCCAGCCGTTGGGCCATGAAGTGCCAGGCTTCGAGGTGCATCGCCTCATGGAACAGCGCGAGGCGAAAGAAGTACAGCGCGTCGTCGTCGTTGCCGCTTTGAGCCAGCAAGGCCAGCGTTTCAGCGCGCACCTCGGCCAAATACCGCCGCGTCGTCGCCGGGTCGGGCAGATCCAAGCGCCAGCGCCGGGCATGGGCCACCGCCGATGAGTCATACAGCGCATCCCGCGCCGACGCGGGCCGCCGAGCCAGCGGATCAGCCGCCGCGCCGCGCGCCCGCTCGGGGTTGCGAGCCAGCCAGAATTCTTCGAACCAGCCGATGTGGCCCAGCTCCCACAGGGGCAGATTGAGCAGCGGGTCGAAGGCGATCTTCAGCTCGGGCAGGGCCGCCTCAAAGCCGGTGAACAGTGCCAACAATTGGGCCCGCTGCGCCGTCATCAGGGCCGCCAACTCGGTGGCATCGGCCGTGCGCGCTGCGCTGCCGGGTATAACGCTGCCCATGTCTCGACGCCCCTCGATTTGTTTGGTCACCCCCGCATTGGCTGCCGCGAATAACGGCAACTGGCAAACCGCCCAGCGCTGGGCGCGGATGCTGCGAAGCGCGGATTATCCAGTCAGCGTTGCCGACAGCTTCAGCGGCCAGCCGGCCGACGTGATGATTGCCCTGCACGCCCGGCGCTCGGCCGCCTCGGTGCTGCGCTGGTCCGTCGAGCGACCCGGCCGCCCCCAGGCCCTGGTGCTGACCGGCACCGACCTCTACGGCGATATCCACACCGAACCCGCCGCCCAGCGCTCGCTGGTGCTGGCCGACCGCTTGGTGGTGCTGCATGAGCGGGCCATCGCCGACCTGCCCGCTGAACATCGCCATAAAGCGCTGGTGTGCCTGCAGTCGACCCCGGCCCGCGCCACTTTGGCCAAGACGACCCGCCACCTGCGGGCGCTGATGGTGGGCCATCTGCGCGATGAAAAGCAGCCGCAAACATTCTTCGCTGCCGCCCGCCTGCTGGCAGACCGGGCCGACATCGCACTCGACCACATCGGCGCCGCCCTCGACCCTGCCCTGGGCTTGGCGGCCAGCGCCACCCAAGCGGCCTGCCCGCACTACCGCTGGCTCGGCGCCCTGCCCCACGCCGCCACGCGCTCCCGCATCCAGCGCGCCCATTTGCTGGTTCACCCCAGCCGGGTCGAGGGCGGTGCCCATGTGGTGATCGAGGCAATCCGCAGCGGCACACCGGTGATTGCCAGCCGCATCGCCGGCAATGTGGGCCTGCTGGGCGAGGATTACGCGGG
>JBBQKT010000173.1:0-7752 GCA_038327205.1 Burkholderiales bacterium
TTGGACTTGACAGACAGATTGCCGAAGCAGGGTTCGATCGACGCGTCCACGCCGATGATGTTGGAGATGGTGGCCGTCGGCGCAATCGCCACACAGTTGCTGTTGCGCATGCCGTGCTGCTTGATCTTGGCGCGCAGCGCGGCCCAATCCATCGTCGTGCTGCGGTCCACCTCGACATAGCCACCGCGCTCGGTAGCAAGCAGGTCAAGAGAGTCAATCGGCAAAATGCCGCGATCCCACAGCGAGCCGGGATAGGACGAATAGCGACCACGCTCGGCGGCCAGCTCGGTCGAGGCCTGGTAGGCGTAGTAGCAGATCGCTTCCATCGAGCGGTCGGCAAACTCGACGGCAGCGTCAGACGCATAAGGCGTGCGCAGCGCATACAACGCGTCCTGGAAACCCATCAGACCCAAGCCCACCGGGCGGTGGCGCAGGTTGGAGTCGCGGGCCTTCTTGACCGCGTAGTAATTGATGTCGATCACGTTGTCGAGCATGCGCATCGCGGTTGAGATCGTCTTCTTCAGTTTTTCGTGATCAACGCCGCCGTCCTTCAGGTGGCGCAGCAGATTGACCGAGCCCAGATTGCAGACCGCGATCTCGGTCTCATTGGTGTTCAGCGTGATCTCGGTGCACAGGTTGGACGAGTGGACGACGCCCACATGTTGCTGCGGTGAGCGGACGTTGCAGGCGTCCTTGAAGGTGATCCAGGGATGGCCGGTCTCGAACAGCATCGACAGCATCTTGCGCCACAGGTTCTTGGCCGGCAGACGCTTGAACAGCTTGATCTCGCCGCGGTCGGCCTTGGCTTCATAAGCGACATAGGCCTTCTCGAACGCACGGCCAAACAAATCGTGCAGATCGGGCGTGTTGGAGGGGCTGAACAGAGTCCAGTCGCCGCCATCCATCACCCGGCGCATGAACAGGTCGGGGATCCAGTTGGCGGTGTTCATGTCGTGCGTGCGGCGGCGGTCGTCGCCGGTGTTCTTGCGCAGCTCCAGGAACTCTTCGATGTCCAGATGCCAGGTTTCCAAATAGGCACAGACGGCGCCCTTGCGCTTGCCGCCCTGGTTGACCGCGACGGCCGTGTCGTTGACGACCTTGAGGAACGGCACCACGCCCTGGCTCTTGCCATTCGTGCCCTTGATGTGCGATCCCAACGCGCGCACCGGCGTCCAGTCATTGCCCAAGCCGCCGGCAAACTTGCTCAGCAGCGCGTTCTCTTTCAGCGCTTCGTAGATGCCGTCCAGGTCGTCGGCCACCGTCGTCAGGTAGCAGCTCGACAGCTGCGAGCGGCGGGTGCCCGAGTTGAACAGGGTCGGCGTGCTGCTCATGAAGTCGAAGCTGGACAGCACTTCATAAAACTCAATCGCACGGGTTTCGCGGTCAATCTCGTTCAGCGCAAGGCCCATGGCCACACGCATGAAGAAGGCCTGCGGCATTTCGATGCGGACATCATCGATGTGCTGGAAGTAGCGGTCGTACAGCGTCTGCAGGCCCAGATAGTCAAAATCCAGATCGCGCTCGGCCTTCAAGGCCGCGCCGAGGCGGGGAAGGTCGTACTGCTGCAGGCGCTCGTCGAGCAACTCAGCCTTCACGCCCTTCTTGATGTAAGACGCAAAGTAATCGACGTAGCGGCCCACCATCTGCGCCTGCGTGATCTCGCCGCCCACCACTTCGCGGCGGATCGTGTGCATCAGCAAGCGGGCCGTCGCCTGGCTGTAGCCGGGATCTTTTTCGATCAGGGTGCGGGATGCCAGGATGGCCGCCTTGTAGACCTCGTCGATGGGCACGCCGTCATACAGATTGCGCTTGGTCTCGGCCATCACCGGGTCGGGCTTGACGTCAGCGCCCAGGCCTTCGCAGGCCGACACGATCAGGCTGTGCAGATGGGCGATGTCGAGCGGCACGCGCTGACCGTTGTCGATCACGGTCAAGGTGGGTTCCTGGGCAGTCACCACGGCGGCGACTTGCGTCGCCCGCTCTTGCTGGCGGCGGGCGCGGTAAAGCACATAGGCGCGTGCGACCTCGTGATGGCCACCGCGCATCAGACCCAGTTCGACCTGGTCTTGCACGTCTTCAATCGGGAAGGTGCCGCCGCTCGGGCGCGAGCGAAGCAGGGCACGGACGACTGCTTCGGTCAGACCGTCCACCGTCTCGCGCACGCTGGCTGAGGCTGCGCCGCTGGTGCCGTGCACGGCCAAAAACGCCTTCATCAAGGCGACCGCAATCTTGCTCGGCTCGAAAGACACGACCGCGCCGTTGCGCCGAATGATCTGATAACCATGAAAGGCCGAGTGCGCAGCGCTCGTGACGTTCGCAACATGCGCTGCAGCGGGCGCTCGGCTGCCGCTGTCGGACTGGCTCAAAGGATTCGGGGCAACTTGATTTTGCATAGGGGTCTCGTAGGTCATGAGAGAGATCAAAGACGGCCTGCCAGGGCTTGATACCGGGCATGGCCTGCGATCTTGCTTTTCGCAACATCGCTTCAGAATTTCAGGGCGGTTTTCATGGCTTGTTCAGCGTTGTCAACCCGCACCACCAAGCCGCCAACCTGGGGCTGAAATGACTCGGTGCAGGGGATGCAGGATAGCATGGTGACACACTATATCTGTGCGGTTGGGTACCCTCAAGCACTACGGATAGCGTATCTATCCGGTTGACCGGCACGACCAGAAGCGCTAGGAAGTGGCCCGTGCTCGCGCTGCGGGCGGGGCCAGTTTGGGCGGCAAAGCGCGCGTTATCAGCCGCCATCGGCATCGCCGCAGCGGCAGCCGCGAATCATCTGCCTCAGCGCACGAAAATGGCCGGCAGGCCGCACCAATCAAAGCTCGGGGGCCGTGATGCCCAAACGCGCCATGCGGTAGCGGATTTGGCGCAGCGACAAGCCCAGACTGGCACCGGCCGCCGTGCGGTTGAATCGGCAGCGCGCCAGCGCCCGCAGCAAGATGTCGCGCTCCACCTCGTCGAGGTAGGCGGCCAAATCGGTGGGCAGGTCCTGGGTGTCGGCTGCGGTCGGTGCCGCGGGCGGTGGCTCGCTGGGCAGCTGTGACTCCATTGCACCGAACTGACTGTCGTCAAAAGCAAGCTCAGGCAGCCCCAAGTCCGACGTGTCGATGATGGCCCCGCCCGACAGCGCCAGTGCCCGATGCAGCAGATTTTCCAACTCGCGCACATTGCCGGGAAAGGCGTAACGCGACAAATAGGCCAGCGCCGGCGCACTGAGCTGCGGCGCCGGCGAAATGCCGGCATCAGCCGCAATGCGGGCCAGCACCTGGTCAGCGATCGCGCCCAGATCTTCCAGGCGCTCGCGCAGCGGCGGCACGCGGATCTGGATCACATTCAGGCGGTAAAACAAATCTTGCCGAAACCGCCCGGCCGCCACCTCGACCCCCAGGTCTTTGTGGGTGGCACTGAGGATGCGCACATTGACCGGTGCTTCCACCACCGCGCCGACCGGCCGCACCGCGCGCTCCTGCAACACACGCAGGAGCTTGCTCTGCATGGCCAGCGGCAGGTCACCGATCTCGTCGAGAAACAAAGTGCCGCCATCAGCCGCCTGAAAGAAGCCCTCGCGGTCTTCCATCGCGCCGGTGAACGCGCCTTTGCGGTAGCCAAAAAATTCCGCCTCAAGCAGATGCTCAGGAATCGCGCCGCAGTTGACAGCCATGAAGCGCTGCGGGCCGCGCGGACTGCTCTCATGGATGGCGCGTGCCACCAGCTCTTTGCCGGTGCCCGATTCGCCCTGCAAGAGCACCGGTGCCATGCTGCGCGAGACCTTGTCGATCAAGGCCCGTACCTGTTGCATGGCGGCAGACTGACCGGCCAGGCGTCCGAGGGACGGCGCCGGGGCTGTCGCTGCCGCCACCTTCGCAGGCTTCAGCGGTGCCGCAGACCCAGCCACCACTCGGCCCAGGGCCGATGCCACCACCAGCCGGAACTGGCGCAGATCCACCGGCTTGGTCAAGTAGTCATAAGCCCCGGCCTTCAGCGCCTCGACCGCGTTGTCGGCCGAGCCAAAGGCGGTGATGACCAGGGCTTTCTCTGCCCGCCGCTCGGTCTCCAGCCAGCGCAGCAGGTCAAGCCCCGTACCGTCGGGCAGGCGCATGTCGATGATGACGGCGCTGAAGCTGCGCTGCTGCAAGCGGTCCAGTGCTTCGGTCACCGTGCCAGCGGTTTCCAGCTCATAGCCTTCGCGCAGCAGGGTCAGCTCGTAGAGCGTGCGCAGGTCGGGCTCGTCGTCAACGATCAGCAGGCTGTAGGGGGCACTTGTGGTCATGGCGAAGGTGGTGGGGAAAGCGTGGCCGTGCTGCGGCGCAAAAGCAAGGTGAATTCATTGCCAGCTGGGCGCACGCCGGCGGGACGGCGGCGGTAATCGATGCGTGCGCCATAGCGTTCGCACAGCTCGCGGCAAATGTACAAGCCCAGCCCCGAGCCCCGGCTGCGGGTGGAAAAGAAGGGTTCGAACAGGTGCCGCTCCACCTCGGGCGTGATGGCCGGACCGAGGCTGACCACCGCCAAGCTCATCCAGGCGGTTTGATCATCAAGCGCGGCCAGATCCACCTCCACGCAGGCCGGGCCCGCGTCGGCGTGGCGCAGCGCGTTGTCCAGCAGATTGACCAGCACGCGGCGCAAATGATCGGGCTCGAAGTCAACGACAAGCGGCTGCACCGGCACGCTGCAAACCAGGGGATCAGACGCCCCGGCCGCCAGCCTATTGATGCGCGCCCAGTCGAGGCAGACCTCGCTGACCAGGGCGCTTGCGTCCAGCGCCACCACCTCGGGCACGCCGCCGGGGGCCACCTCCATCACATCATCCACCAGTCGCTTGAGCCGCTGCACATTCGAAGCCACCATCCGCGTCAACTGCTGGGCACGCGGATCGATGTTGTCCTCGGCCAGCAAGGCGTTCGCCTGCGCGATGGCGGCCAGCGGATTGCGGATTTCATGCGCGATACCGGCCGACATGCGGCCCATCGCAGCCAGCTTTTCCTGGCGGCTGCGAGCCAGCAGATTGCGGTTGTCTTCGATGAACAGCACGCACAGATCCTCGCTGGTATCGGGCTCGCGGCGGCGGGTGAAGCGCATGCGCAGGCGCAGGCTGCGCTGCTGGCCAACCGCAAAGTTCAGCCGCAATTCCTGCCCATCTTCGGGCCAATGCCCGGCCGCAAACGCCAGCTCCACCGCCTGCACCAGGGGCAGCCATGCCGCCACGCCGCGCAGCTGAAACGGGGCCGAGCGCACCGGCGTGTCGTCCTGCGCCAGCAAGCCGCGCGCGGCCGGATTGGCGGCGCGCACCCGACCGCGCCGGTCCACCACCAGCACACCCTCCTGCATCTCGTCGATCACCAGGCGGTTCAGCTGCGCCTGCTGGCGGGCAAACTCCATACTGCCCCGTGCACTGCGCTCCTCGCGGGCCAACCGGCTCGCCAATTCGCTGGCCAACAGGCTGACGACAAACAAACCGCTGCCGACCAGCCCGGCCTGGGTCAGCCGCAGCCCCACGTCCACATCAACCAAGGCCGCCCAACCAGCCACACCCAGCATCAGCAGGGCCGCCATCGCCGCTGTGGCCAGGGCCAGCAAACGCGGCGTGAGCACGCCCGCCATCAGCACCGGCAACACAAACAACGCGCCGTAATTGACGCCGCCGCTGTGGTCCAAGGCATGCAGCAGGCCAAACACCGCCAGATCGAGCCCGATGCTGGACCACCATTGCGGGCTCGACAGCTGCGCCAAGGTTCCTGCCGTCGCACCGCGTTGCAGGCGCGGCAACAGCCACAGGGCCAGCGCCTGCGCGGTGTAGAACAGGCTCAGGGCCGTCGTCCAATGCGGTGCCGTGGCGCCCAGCAAGCCCGCCAGCAACTGGGTGGACACCAGGGCCAAGCCCAGCGCCGCCCGCGCCGCCAGAAATGCCCGGTACAGCCGCGCAAACGCACTGCCGCCTGCATCAGTGCGTCGGCGCGCCGGGTGGGATGAAAAGAAGTGTGGGGCTTCACCGGCGGCCGGTGCCGTGTGTGCTGAAGGTGCCTCTAGATCAGGTGCATTGTTCGCATCGCTGTCCAGGCCCGGCCCGAACCACGAGGACGTCGACTCAGTCTTGCTCATGCAGGATCACGGCAGGCCTGCCTCGAACACCTGCCGATGCGCGGCGCTGCAAAACACCCCGCCCCGCCCTGGCAGCGCCTCGCCCTTGGGCAAATGCAGCCCACATTGCGCGCAACTCACCATGTCTTGCGGTGGCAGCTCAGCGGGCGGCTCGGGGGATTTCTTCACCACCGGCGGCCGGGCGCGTTTAAGGCCCAGCATGAAAAACACCAGGGCCAGCAACAAGATCAAAAGCAGGTATTTCATGCCGGCGCTTTTACGACAAAACAGGCCGCTGCAACACGACCTCCAACACGAACCGAGACCCGGCATACGACAGCAGCAGCAGCACCGCACCGAAGTACAGCCACCGCGTCGCCCGCCGCCCCCGCCAGCCAAAGACCCGGCGGCCGGTCAGCAAGCCCGTCAGCACCAGCCAGCCGAGCACGGCCAGCAGGTTCTTATGATCCCAGTGCCAGGCCGGTGTGAACCACCAGCCCAAACCGATGGCCAGCGACAGCACGACCACGCCTGCCGCCACAAACTGAAACGTCAGCCGCTCCAGCCGCAGCAAGGGCATGCCTGTCATCGGCAAAGCGGTCGCCCCCGCCGAAGAGGGTTTGAGCCGCATCTGCCGCTCGGCCCGGTTCAGCAGCGCCGCATGCAGGACGGCTACGCCAAAAAGACCGTATGAAGCCAGGCCCAGGACCCAGTGCAGCGGCGCCCAGGGCGAGGCCGTCGGCCGGCTTTCACCCGGAAAAGCCAGGGCCATCAACACCGCCAACACCGCCAAAGCGGCCAGCACGCGGCGCGCGCTGGGCAGCGGCACAAAGCGGCTTTCGACCATGTAAACCGCCAGCACCAGCCACACCGTCATCGACAGCGCGGGCGCAAAACCGAAGCGCGCACCGACGCTGACCGCGCCGATGCCAGCGATATCGACCACCAGAGCGACCAGGTGCAAGCCCCAGGCCAGCAGCAGCGCGCCCTGCATGCGGGGGCGCCATGGAACAGCCGTGTTGGAGGCCGTGACGGCCGTGATGGCGGCCACTGCGTAGGTGATGGCAGCCAGCACACTGGCGGAGGCCAGCACCAGGCCAGCGGTCTCAGAAGATGCGGGCGATAAACTCATCGTCACAGTGTACTTTTGCGCACCCACCTGAGCGGTCGGTGCGAACCTTCTTCATGGCCTCAAATCTGACCGACCGCCTGAGTCGCCTCGTGAAAACGATGCGCGGCCAGGCCCGTATCACCGAAACCAATGTGCAGGAGATGCTGCGCGAGGTGCGCATGGCCCTGCTCGAAGCCGACGTGGCCCTGCCCGTCGTGCGCGATTTCATCGCCCGGGTGAAGGAAAAATCCCTCGGCGCCGAAGTTGTCGGCTCGCTCAACCCCGGCCAGGTGCTGGTCTCCATCGTCCAGAAAGAACTCGCCGCCACCATGGGCGAAGGCGTGGCCGACATCAACCTCAACGCCCAGCCGCCTGCCGTCATTTTGATGGCCGGTCTGCAGGGCGCGGGCAAGACCACCACCACCGCCAAGCTGGCCAAACACCTGATCGAGAAGCGCAAGAAAAAGGTGCTGACCGTCTCCGCCGACGTTTACCGCCCGGCCGCCATCGAGCAGTTGAAGACGGTCACCAAGCAGGCCGGGGCCGAGTGGTTCCCG
>JBBQKT010000174.1:0-7745 GCA_038327205.1 Burkholderiales bacterium
CAGGGCCAGCAGCGCGCCAAAGCCGGCCGTCATTGCAATCGCCGCCGGCAGGGTGACCCACAGCGGGGCCGACAGCTTCATCACCAACACGCCGGCGGTGTAGGCACCGATGCCGAACAGCCCGGCATGGCCCAGCGAGACTTGGCCCGTATAGCCGACCACGATGTCCAGGCCGAACAGCACGATCGCATAGATCATGATGGTCTCGACCAGGTGGATGTAGTACGGATTGCCCGAGGCGATGGGGAAGGCGGCCACAGCCGCCACGGCGATCAACGCCGCAATGAGTTTTTTCGCGTTCATACTTTTTTAATCGCTGACTTGCCAAACAAGCCGGCAGGTTTGACCGCCAGAACAATCAGCAGCAACACCAACCCGGGCACATCTTTGTAGCCGGTGGAGAGATAAAAGCCGGTCGTCGTCTCGGCCACGCCAAGAATCACGCCGCCCACCACGATGCCCATGCCGCTGGTCAGGCCGCCGATGATGGCGACCGCAAAGGCCTTCAAACCCAGCACCGCGCCCATGGTCGCGCCGGTCAGGGTCAGCGGGGCGATCAGTACGCCGGCAAACGCTGCGGTCAACGAAGACAGCGCGTAAGAAAAGGTGATGACCAGGCCGGTGTTGATGCCCATCAGCTTGGCCGCATCGCGGTCATTGAAAGTGGCGACCACGGCCTTGCCGTAGATGCTGCGGCGGTTGAACAACTCGACGGCCAGCATCATGCCCAAAGCACCGACAACGACCAGGATCTCCATCGGCAGCACATTCGCACCGAGGAACTTCAGCGGCGCTTCGGGCAGGGGCGAGGGGAACTTCAGGTCATCGCGACCCCAGACGTTTTCGGCCACGTTCTTGAAGATGATGCCCAGCGCGATGGTGGACATGATCCAGCCAAACTCCGACTTCATCTTGATCGCCGGCCGCACGCCGATGCGCTCGACAAAAGCGCCTTGCGCCGCGCCGAACAGGCAGACCAGCGGGATCATCGCCCAGTAGTTGACGCCCCAGCCCACCAGGGACAGGCCCACCAGCGCGCCCAGCATCAGGGCGTCGCCCTGGCCGAAGTTCAGCGTGTCGGAGGTGGCAAACGTCAGCTGATAGCCGAAGGCGATGACCGCGTAAATCATGCCCAGGGCGATGCCGCTGAACACAAGTTGGGTAAAGATTTCCATGGATTGCCTCTCAAACGCGAAACCGCCGGGTCAGTGCCCGGCGGGTAGGACTCAAATCACTGCGGTGACTTACTTCTTCACAGCCAAAGCGCCCTTGGCATTGACGTCCTTGACGCGCACTTCCGAGGCTTTCTTCTGGTCTTCTGGGTAGGCGTACACGACGCGCTGGCCCTTGACTTCGCCAAACACCGGAATGTTGGCGGTGATGGCCTCATGGTCGGTCTTGGTGAAGGGCTTGTTGTAGGTCGTCACAACGCCGTCCACCGGCGTCTTCAGATCTTCCAAAGCATTTTTGATCTTCGGGCCTTCGGTCGATCCTGCCTGCTTGATGGCGGCTGCCAGCAGGTAGATCGAGTCGTAGCCTTGAGCGGCCGACACCGGCGAATCGATGCGGGCGTTCTTCGGGTTGAAGGTCTTCAGGTAGCTGATGATGAAGCTCTGACGCTTGGGCGTCGTCGGCTCTTGCACGAAGGTTTGCGGCATGCGCGCGCCTTCGCCGCCGGGGCCGGCGTTGTCGATGTAGTTGGCCATCGACAGGGTCCAGCTGCCGATCATCGGCACCTTCCAGCCCAGCTTGGTCATGCCGTTGGCGATTTGCGCCAGCTCGGGGCCGATGCCGTAGGTCAGGATCGCTTCGGCGCCGGCTTCCTTGGCCTTCAGCAACTGGGCCGTCATGTCGACGTCCTTGATGTTGAACTTCTCGGTCGCAACCGCCTTGACGCCCTTCAGCTCAAGCGCTTTTTCCAGGTCGGCCCGGCCCAACTGCCCGTAGTTGGTCGAGTCGGCCAGGATGGCGACCTTCTTGAAGCCGCGGCGGGTGATCGCCTCTTCCACGATCATCGGCGCCTGAATGCTGTCGTGCGCGGCGTTGCGGAAGATGTAGTTCTCAGGCTGGCTGTCGAACTGGCGTGTGATCAGCGAGCCGGTGGCCACGTTGTTCATCACCGGGATCTTGGCTTCTTGGTAAAAGCGCTGCGAGGCCAGGGCCACGCCGGTGTTGATGTAACCAACCGTGGCTGCAACTTTTTCCTTGTTGATCAGCTCCTGGGCGATCTGCACGCCGCGCTCGTTCTTGGCTTCGTCGTCACGCTCGACCAACAGGATCTGGCGGCCCAACACGCCGCCCGCTTTATTGATCTCATCGGTGGCGAGTCGCACGCCGTCGCGCATTGAAACGCCCATCGACGACGAGCCGCCGGTGAAGGGCCCGGCAACGCCAATCTTGATCGGCTCGGCAGCCTGGGCTGCGGTCATGGCTGCGGCGAAAGCCACAGCGGTCATCAGTGTTTTGCTAGTGAAGTTCATGCTTGGTTGCCTCGTAATTTTTCTCTACCACGATGGTTACAGCACCGCCATCAGGGGGTAACTGAAACTCGGTGACCTTACACAATACCAGCATCGCGGATTCGATGGTCAAGCCGCTGTGTAGTGGTAATACCTGCCCGGCGAGTCAGACCGGTGTCAGCTTGCCTTGGTTCAGCCAGACGGCCAGACCGACGCTGGTTCTTTGTCCGCTCAGCCAGGCCTCGGGCAACTCGCCCACCGGAGACAGGACTTGCGCCGCCATCTGATCGGGGCACTCGTCTCCTGTTCCTGCCTTGTCTCGCCTGGCCCTCATCGAGCCCGCGTCCACGACGGTAAGCCCCTTGCGCCGCAACGGTCAGTTGCCCCGCTGCGACACGGTCCGGTAGCTGCTTGGGCTGAAATGTCGATTCAGTCGGGCGCCACGGTCGTCAGGATCACAGTCAGCGAGCCGGCCATGTGCGTGGCGCGGCTGATGCCGTTTTTGTCTGCAGCCCGGGTTGCGACGGCACGGGCCTGCAGCCAGCGCTCGGGCCGTCCGGGCACATTCCGCAGCATGACCCCCAGTGACTCGGCCATGCCGGGGTCGGCATCATCCTCCTGGGCCTGCGCGGCACAGCTCAACATCTAGGCCATCAGGACGATCCAGATCTGCCGCATTGCACTTACCTCCGCGCCGGTTAGTACGGGCGACAATCACGCCATGAAACCCCCGAAACGACTGCAAACCCTGATCGACGAAGGCCTGATCGACAGCGTGTCACGCCAACTGATGAGCGGCAAAGAGGCGATGGTCTTCGTTGTGCAATGCGGCGACGACACCCGCTGCGCCAAGGTCTACAAGGAAGCCACCAACCGCAGCTTCCGCCAGGCGGTGGACTACACCGAGAACCGCAAGGTCAAGAACAGCCGCCAGGCCCGCGCGATGGCCAAGGGCACCAAGTTCGGCCGCGAATCTCAAGAGGCTGCCTGGCAGAACGCCGAGGTCGATGCCCTCTACCGCCTGGCCGGTGCCGGTGTGCGTGTGCCCAAGCCCTACAACTTTCACGAGGGCGTGTTGCTGATGGAGCTGGTGACCGATGCCGACGGTGCCGCCGCCCCGCGCCTGAACGACTGCGACTTCAGCCCCGAAGACGCCCGCCGCCACCATGCCACCCTGATCCGCGAAGTGGTGCGCATGCTGGCCGGTGCCGGCGTGGTGCATGGTGATTTGAGCGAGTTCAACATCCTGCTCGCCGCCGACGGCCCGGTCATCATCGACCTGCCGCAGGCAGTGGACGCGGCCGGCAACAACCATGCGCAGCGGATGCTGCTGCGCGACGTGGACAACCTGCGCCACTTCTTCGGCCGCTTCGCGCCGGAGCTTCTCACCACCGAATACGGCGCTGAAATCTGGGCGCTGTTCGAGCGCGGCGCGCTGACGACGGAAGTTGTGCTGACCGGCCACTTTGCCAAGAAGCATCGTGCGGTGGATCTGGGCTCGGTGATGCGGGAGATTGATGATGCAAGGGATGAGGATGCGGCGCGGAGGTTGAGGATGCAGCAGGGATAAAAGCAAGCGGGTCGCCCATGTACAAATGTCCAAACTGCAAACATGCGCTGCCTCGCTGGCACGTTCTTTCGGCGGGCCCTTTCAATGCGCGGTGTTGCGGTCAATGTGGCGTCGGCTATTTCGGTGGCGGCCTTTTCCTGGCCATGTGGATACTTTGTTTGGCAGCTTATGTCGGGGTGCTCGCGATGGGCTTTACAGGAAATCTGACCCTCGTCTGGATCTGTCCCTCGCTGGGTGCCGTCGCTGCCCTGATGCTGATGTGGAACGCTCAGCCCGTGAAGGTTACACGGCGATGGACTGAATCGATCAAGGCTTTGGCTGCACCCGCTGCTCTTTGGGCGCTTTTTTCCATCACGGAGACTGTTGCCACCGCGCTTTGGGCTCGGTGGTCATAGGAATAACGCCCGCATTTCACGGCCCCGCCGACCGAAAGTCCGCGCCGACGTCTGCGGCTCAGCTTCAAGCTCGGGCTTCACAAGCCCGTTCGAGCGACACTCCAATTTTCTCGCTGCCAGGAGCAACTTCATGCAACTCACTGCCGTTCTCACGCATGCCGAAGAAGGCGGCTTTGTCGCCTTGAATCCGGAGACAGGGACAACGACGCAAGGCGAGACGGTTGAGGAAGCTCTCGCAAACCTGAAGGAAGCCACCGCGCTGTACCTGTCAGAGTTCCCGCTGCCCTCACTTGGCCATCCGCTTGTGACCATGTTCACCGTGCCTGAGCCAGCAGATGCCTAAATTGCCGCACGTTTCGGGCGCGGATATTCAACGCGCCCTTGAACGGCTCGGCTTTCAGAAGGTTCGTCAAAGCGGTAGCCACGTTGTGATGAAGCGAGACGCGAAAGGCTGCATCGTTCCGATGCACAGCGAGGTCAAGGTCGGCACCTTGGCAGGGCTGCTCCGGCAGGCTGATGTTTCCGCTGAAGAATTTTTGCTGGTACTCCGCAAGTAATGCCGACGGCTTGTTGAATTGCGTTCGGCTCTCGCTGCAGCGACGCGCCGCACCGCCGCCTGCGCCGACTGATCAACGGCGCAAATTCCGCTCATCCCTCAACGCCGCTTCCACCCGTTCCCGCAACGGCACAAATCCTTGATTCGTCGTGATGCTCAGCGCCTGCGGCAGCAGGCACCGCCGATCGCCCGAAGTCCGCAGCAATGCCGATCGCAACAACAATCCTTCAGCCAGCGGCTCCAGCAGCCCAGCCTTGCGCGCCAGCTCGACTTGCTGCTCAGCAGCCTGTGCTGCTGCCCCCTCATCACCCCCCGCCGCCAGCCCCTGCATCCGCGCCCATCGGATCTGCACCAACGGGTGTGAACTGCGCGCCTGGATCGGCTGCACACGGGCCATCAACTGGGGATCAAGCGGCTGGCCAAGCGCGTCGGCGACCAGCCAGTTGGTCAGCGCAAATTGCGTCACCCGCAGCGGGTCTTCGCTGCCGGCCAGCAGCGGTTCGGCCAGCGCCAGATCGGCGGCGGCCAGCGCGGGCTGGCCGCTTTGCAAATAGAGCCGGGCGCGGCGCACCAGGGCTTCGGCTTCAAACATCGGCGAGCGCTGTTCGCGGCCCAGACGCAGCGCTTCGCTCAGTGCTTGCAGGGCTTCGTCATAGCGGCCGGCGCTGGTCAGGGTGAGGCCGAGGCCCAGGTAGGACAGGGTTTCCGTGTGCGCCACGCCGCGCCAGCTTTGCAGGCTGCGGCGGCCCATGGCTTCGGCGCGCACCAGGTCGCCGCTGGCTTGCAGCATCACGGCCAGATCGCTCTCGATCGTCAGGCCGCGGCAGTAGTCGGGGTGCTTGAGCGCCAGCGCCTCAAAGGCGTCGCGGGCGGCGGTTACCGCGCCGCTGAACCAATGGATCTGGCCCTCGAAGCTGAGGATCAATGGATGGCGCGGGGCGAGGCGGCGCATCTGCTCCAGCAGGGCCCAGGCGGCCGGAATGTCGGGCTCGCGCATGGCCAGCTCGATCAACACCTCGCAGCCGTAGAGGCGCTCGGCTTTGTCGCCCATCTTGGGCAGCAGCGGGCGCAGGCGTTCAGCGGCCCGGCGGGCGGCGGCCAGGTCGCCTGAGAAGACGGCGTTGTCCACCAGCCCGGCCAGGGCCTGGGCTTCGAGCTGCTCGCGGCGCAGCGGGTCGGCCACGGCGGGCAGTTGGGCCAGCACATCGTCCAGCCCGCCGCGGCCCCGCGCCAGGTCGAGCAGCAGATCGGACTTCGCCAGAGCCAGCCTGGCTTGCAGGCCCTGGGTGGCGTCGAGTGATTCTTCCGCCACCCGCAGCCATAGGCTTTGCGCAGCGGCGAACTCGCCGCGTCGCTGCATTTGGCTGGCGCCGCGCAGCATCCAGGCCAGGGCGGTTTGAGGCTCGGCAGCGGCGCTCCAGTGGGCCGCTACCGCCAGCGGTTCGGCCTCGGCTTCGGCACGTTCGGCCAGGGCCAGGGCGGCGCGCCGGTGCAGAAGCTGCAGCCGAAATTGCGGCAGGCCCGACAGCGCGGCATGCCGCACCAGGTCGTGTTTGCACTGCAGGCCGGTGCTGGTTTCAACCAACAGGCAGGCGCTCAGCGCCGCTTGAGCGGCGGCTTGCGCCCAGCCCTCTGGCTCGTCTTCAGCTGCAGCGGCGACCTTCGCCAGCACGTGCAAGGGCACCGGCCGCGACAGCACGGCGGCGGCCTCGACCCATGCTCGGCCCTGCCCAGGCAGGGCCGCCAGACGTGCCTGGAGCAGTGCCTCCACCAAGGCCGGCATGGCGCGTTCGGCAGCATCGCCCCAGCCGGCCAGCAGCAACTCACCCAGCACAAAGGGATGGCCCGCGCTGGTGGCGTGCAGTCGCGCCACCTGCTCATCCGTCCAGTGACGATGGGGCTCACGCTGGTTGCAGAACTCGGCCACGGCCGGCAGGCTCAGGCCTTCCAGCTCGATTTGCAGCAGCAAGCCGCTGCGCTGCAAGCCGTCCAGCCAGCCGCGCTGCGCGGCGCTCAATTCGTGGCTGCGCGCACCCGCCCGCCAGACGGTATGGGCCCGGTGGGCGAGCAGGGTCAGCAGCTCCAAGGTGGCGCCGTCGCACCATTGCAGATCGTCCACCAGCACGCACGGGCCTTGCGCTTCCAGCACCAGGGCCAGCGCCTCCAGCAGGCGCGATTTGGCGGTCAGCGCGTCGAGCGGTGGCAGCGCGGCATGGGGGGCGAGTTCGGGCAACAAACGGGCGAGATCGAGGCGGTAGGCGGCCAGCTCGCCAGTGCCAGCGCCAGCGCCATCGCCCTGGGCCTGGGCCTGAGCCAGCAGGCGGCGCAGCGCCGGGCGGCGGGTTTGCAAGAATTCCACCACCGGCCGGAACGGGATCTGCACCAAGCCTTCGCGGCATTGCAGCAGCGGCGCATCGGCGAAGGCAGCGCGCAGCAGGCTGCTCTTGCCCACCCCTGCCTCGCCCAGCAACGTCAGAGCCGGGTAGCGGCTGGCTTTGAGCTGCAGCAGCAGCGGTTTGCGGCCCACCAGGGCCGTGTCGGGTGCGGGCACGCTGGGTTCGTCTGCATCGGCAAGGCACTGGCGCAACGCGGCCGCCCAGTCGTCTGAATCGGCAGGGTCGGCCCGCCGCAGCGCTGCCTCGCTGGCGGCCTGCCACTGGCGCTGCCAGCGCTCACCGGCATCCCGTGCCCAGTCCCAAAAAGCATCAAACCCGGCGATCCGATAGCCGCGCAGGAACGGGCTGGGCAGCTGTTTCAGCAAGGCC
>JBBQKT010000175.1:0-7718 GCA_038327205.1 Burkholderiales bacterium
CCGGCCATGAAGTAGGCCAGCAGCATCACCAGCACGGCCGCGCTCGCGCTGGCCGCAACCTTGACCACGGCAACCAGGCCGTAACGCTCGCCCAGCGCGCCAGTGAATTGCGAGCTGCCGATAAAGGACACAGCGTTCAGCGCGAAGGCCAGGCTGTACTGCGTTGGCGTCAGACCATAGTGGCCGATCAGCACAAAGGGTGAGTTGGCCAGATAGATGAAGAAGCCGCCCAGCGCAAAGCTGCCGATCAAGGTCAGGCCCATGAAATGCCGGTCACGCAGCAGCAAGACGTAGCCGCTCAGGGCGCTGCCCAGGCTGCTTTCCAGCCGCTCCTCGGCGGGGCGGGTTTCTTGCAGGACGCTGGCCATCAGCACCAGCCCGGCGAGGGCCGCCACCGTCACCACCCAGAACACGCCGCGCCAGCTGCTCACGGCAATCACCAGGCTGCCGGTCAAGGGGGCGAGGATGGGCGAGACACTGAACACCAGCATCAACAGCGACATCAGCCGCGCGGCATCGGTGCCGGTATGCAAATCACGCACGATGGCGCGCGGAATGGCCATGCCGGCCGCCGCGCCCAGGCCTTGCAGCAGGCGCAGCCCGATCAGGGTGTCGATGTCGGTGGCCAGCGCGCAGCCGACACTGGTGACGGCGAACAGGCCCAGGCCAAAGTACAGCGGGGGTTTGCGGCCCACCATGTCGGATACCGGGCCGTACAGCAGCTGTCCCAGGCCCAGCGAGATGAAGAAGGCCGTCAAGCTCATCTGCACCGCACCGATGTCCGCGCCCAGCCCGGCGCCAATGGCGGGCAGGGCGGGCAAATACATATCAATGGCAAATGGGCCGATGGCGGACAGCAGGCCCAGGACGAGGGCCATCTTCAGAAAACGGGAGCTCATGGGGCGTGATTGTCCCAGGCCCCCGACTTCAATTTACTTCACCTCGGTCAAGAACTGATCGAGCGGACGGCGCACCTTGGCCAACTTGACCAGCCAGTCGCCTTCTTCTTGACGATAGCCCAGCGGCAGGATGACGACGCTGCGCAGACCACGCTCGCGCAGGCCCAGGATCTCGTCCAGCTTGTCCGAATCGAAGCCTTCCATCGGCGTGCTGTCCACCTGCGCTTCGGCGGCAGCGAGCATCGCGACGCCCACCGCGATATAGGCTTGGCGGGCAGCGTGCTGGTAATTCAGCTCGGCGTCCCGCTGCGGGTAGCTCTTGAGCAACATCTGGCGGTAGTTTTCCCAGCCTTCGTTCTTGAAGCCCCGCACCTCGTTGGTCAGGTCGAACATGTGGTTGATGCGCTCGGCCGTGTAGTTGTCCCAGGCGGCGAACACAAGCAAATGGGAGCCATCGGTGATCTGGGCCTGGTTCCAGCCGATTTCGCGGATCTTGGCCCGCACCTCGGGGTTGGTGACCGAGATGATCTCGAACGGCTGCAGGCCGCTGGAGGTCGGGGCCAGGCGTGCGGCCTCGATGATGAGGTCCACTTTGTCCTGCGACACGGCGCGGGCAGGGTCCATCTTTTTCGTGGCGTAGCGCCACTTCAGCGATTCAATCAGGTTCATTGGGTTGGGAGAGGTCAAAAATTGAAGGGAAAACGAGGTCAACCCGTGAATGTAGCGTGACTGGCATCGCGGCACAGCGGCACGACAGGAAGACCTTTAGCGGTCGGGTGAGGCGGATGAGGCGGGTGAGGCGGGTGAGGCGGGCACAATTCCCGGCATGACAGTTATGCCCACCCCCGACACCCTGGCGCGCGCTGCGGCGCTGCGCGAAACGCTCGCCCACCACGCCCATCTTTATTACGTGCTCGACGCGCCGGCCCTGCCCGACGCCGAGTACGACCGCCTGTTCCAAGAGCTGCAGGCGCTGGAGGCTGCCCACCCCGAACTGCTGACGACTGATTCGCCGACCCAGCGCGTCATCGGCAAGGTGCTCGATGGCTTCAAGCCGGTGCGGCATGCGGTGGCGATGCTGAGCATCCGCACCGAGACCGACACCGAGCCGACCGGTGCGCTGGCCTTCGATGCCCGTGTGCGCCGCGAGCTGGCGCTTGGCGAAGCCGATGCGCCGGTCGGCTACGCGGCTGAACTGAAGTTCGATGGCCTGGCCATCAACCTGCGCTACGAGCAGGGCGTGCTGGTGCAGGCCGCCACGCGTGGCGACGGCGAAACGGGTGAAGACGTCACGCAAAACATCCGCACGATCAGCCAGATTCCACTGCGCCTGAAAGGCGTGACCGCCGATGTGATCGAGGTTCGCGGCGAGGTCTATATGCGCCGTGATGACTTCGAGGCGCTCAATGAACGCCAGCTCGCCGCCAATCAAAAAACCTTTGTCAACCCTCGCAACACCGCCGCCGGGGCGGTGCGCCAGCTCGACCCGGCGCTGGCCGCCCAACGGCCCTTGAGCTTTTTTGCCTACGGCCTCGGCGAGGTGCAGGGCTGGGACATTCCGGCCACCCACAGCGCGCTGCTTGATGCGTTGGCGGCGATGGGCGTGCCGGTGTGCGAGCACCGGGTCGTGACCCTGGGCGCAGACGGCCTGGTGCAGTTCCACCAGGCGATGCGGGTGCAGCGCGACCAGCTGCCGTTCGACATCGACGGCATCGTCTACAAGGTCAACAGCCGGGCCTTGCAAGCGCAGCTGGGCTTCGTCACCCGCGAACCGCGCTGGGCGGTGGCGCACAAATACCCGGCGCAGGAGCAGCTGACCCGGCTCAACGCGATCGACATCCAGGTCGGCCGCACCGGCAAGCTGACGCCGGTGGCCAAGCTGGAACCGGTGTTCGTCGGCGGCACGACGGTCAGCAACGCGACCCTGCACAACCTGTTCGAGTTGCGCCGCAAAGGCGTGCGCGTGGGCGACACGGTGATCGTGCGAAGGGCAGGCGATGTAATCCCCGAGGTGGTGGGCAAGGTCGCTGCCGAGCGTCCGGCCTACGTTGCCAACTTCCGCATGCCCCGCAGCTGCCCGGTCTGCGGCAGCGCGGCCGCGCGTGAAAAAGGCGGCATCGACTACCGCTGCACCGGCGGCCTGTTCTGCCCGGCGCAGCGCAAGCAGGCCATCCTCCACTTCGCCGGCCGCCGCGCCGTCGACATCGAAGGCCTGGGCGACAAGCTGGTCGATCAGCTGGTTGATGCCGGCATCGTCTTGAGCCTGCCGGGCCTCTACAAACTCGGCGTCGCCAAGCTCGCCGCACTGGACCGGATGGCGGGCAAGAGCGCGCAGAACATCGTCGATGCGCTGGAAAAAAGCAAGACCACCACCTTGGCCCGCTTTCTCTACGGCCTGGGTATCCGGCAGATTGGCGAGACGACGGCCAAGGACCTCGCCAAACACTTCGGCTCGATCGACGTGCTGATGGATGCCAGCATCCCGCAGCTGCTCGAAGTCCATGACGTCGGCCCGATCGTCGCCCAGAGCATCCACACCTTCTTTGCCCAGCCGCACAACCGTGAGGTGGTCGAGCAACTCCGGGCGGCAGGCCTCAACTGGCCAGACGTGAGCGGTGCCACGGCCGACCTCGGCCCGCGCCCACTGCTGGGCAAGACCCTGGTGCTGACCGGCACACTGCCAACGCTCAGCCGCGACGCCGCGAAGGAACTGATCGAGGCGGCCGGTGGCAAGGTCAGCGGCTCGGTGTCCAAGAAGACCCACTTTGTCGTCGCCGGTGAGGAGGCGGGCTCCAAGCTCGACAAGGCGCGGGATTTGGGTCTTGAGGTGCTGGACGAGGCGGGTCTGCTGCAGTTGCTCGGCCTGCCGGCTTAGGCAATCGCAGCACGGCGGTGCTACGCTGCACGCGGCTTTTAAAAACCAACCGACTGGAGATGCCATGCGTCGTCTTACCTTGCTCGCAGCCCTGGGCGCGCTCAGCGCCACCCTGGCTGTCCCCGTCCTTGCCCAAAGTGTCAAGGTCACGCCGCTCGGCGGCATCGACGGTGAGTTCTGTCCGCAGGACCGGGCGCTGATCTTCGAAGACCCGAACGGCACACGCGTCCTCTACGACCCGGGCCGCACCGTCGCCGGTGCCAGTGATCCGCGCCTGGGCAAGATCGACATCATCCTGGTCAGCCATATGCCTGGCGACCACATTGGCAACGCGCACAACAAGGCGCCCAACTCGGGCACTTGCGACAAGCCCGACATGTCGGTGTCGGCCATGCCCAACTCCAGCGTCGTCAATATCGCGCTGGCCAAGCAATCGAAGATCGTGACCGGCAGTGAGATGCCACCGTTCTTTGCAGCCAAGCTGAAGGCAAATGGCGGTGACCCGACCAACTCGATGCTGGCCCGCTTCGGCGGCAGCGTGAGCGTCGGCGGCGTGCGCATTGCCACCGTCACCGCCCTGCACAGCAACGGCGTCGACCCGGACTACATCGGCGGCGAGATGGGCAAGGCGATGAAGGAGGTCGGCATTGCCGGTGATGTGGGCCTCGCGACCGGCTATGTGCTGACCTTCAGCAACGGGCTGGTGACTTATCTGTCCGGCGACACCGGCATCCTCGCGGACCAGGACGTGGTGGTTCGGCGGCATTACAAGGCCAGGCTGGCCGTGATGAATATGGGCGACGGGTTCAGCACCGGCCCGGCCGAGGCGGCCTATGTCATCAATGAACTGGTCAAGCCTGCGGCGGTGATCGCCTCGCATGCCAACGAGGTCGGCACGGTGAACGGCAAGGTCCGGCCCGGCAGCAAGACGGAAGCCTTTATCAAGGCGGTCGGCGTGCCGGTGCATGTGCCGCTGTCGGGCAAGACGATGGCCTTCGATGCTGAAGGGAAGTGCACGGCCGGCTGCTGAGCGAGATTGAGCAGGAGATGGCCCGCAGCCCGCGCCACCATCACGCCGTCTATGTCGTGCTGCTGTCCGAGCGGGTGTGGAACGAACCCGCGTTCCGCAAGGCCAACCCGGCACACGACATCACCAAGCCCTGCGTTTACGTGGGCATGACCGGCCTCGACCCCGACCTGCGCTTCGACCGCCACATGGCCGGTGTGCAGGCGAATCGCTTCGTGCTGAGGTACGGCGAGCGGTTGCTGCCGGCGCTGTATGAGGTCTACAACCCAATGCCCTACGACGCCGCGCGTGACATGGAGGTGGAACTGGCCATCGGCTTGCGCGAGGCTGGTTATGCCGTCTGGCAGGCCTAGAGCTGGCGCAGCTTTTCACTGCCCAATGGAGCGCCTTGCGCCTGGCGATGAGCTTCACCATCTTCACCCACCTGAAGCACATCAAGGCAATGGTTCAGGGACCAGAGCGTGGGTGAGGAAAACTGCGGTTCATGAGCCGGCTTCAGATCTGCGGCGCCAGCCCTCAGCATCTTGCGCGCTTCATCAGCGAAAAATACAAACTGAGGGTCAAGCTCAGAAATGACTTCAGCTTGACCTGCGACCGCCGATAACCTTGTTTCCGCAGCCCTACAGCCCGTGGTGCGAGTGCGTTGCCAAGGCAACAAGGAACGATGCTGATGGCAATTTCAACAGGAACCCACTGATGAAACAGAAGATTCCCGCTCATCAGTTGCGCTTGGGCATGCACATCCACGAGTTTTGCGGATCCTGGATGAGTCACCCGTTCTGGCGTGCGAAGTTCACCCTCAACTCGGCCGATGACCTGAAGAAGATTCTTGACGGTGGCGTCACCGAACTCTGGATCGACACCGACAAGGGCAACGGCGTGGAGGATCTTTCCACCTCGACTGCGGTGGCGGTTGCGGTTGCGTCTGCGGCCGCGGCCGCGGTCGCCGCAGTCGAACTACCCGCTCCAGAACCTGAGCTCTCGCAGTCTGTGGCACAGCCCAGCCATGAGGCAGCGCTGGGCCAGGCGGCTGCGCTGTGTCGACGGTCTTTACCCAAAATCGCGGCACTGTTTGGCGAAGCCCGCTTGGGCAAGGCAGTGGATACCGCGGCCTGCGGCACTTTGGTCGACGAGATTTCCGACTCGGTGCTGCAAAACCCCGGCGCCTTGATCAGCATTGCGCGCCTGAAGCGCCGCGATGAATACACCTTTATGCATTCGGTGGCGGTTTGCGCCTTGATGTTGGCGCTGGGCAGGCAGCTCGGACTGCAGGGCGAGGAACTCAAACAGGCTGGTCTGGCCGGTCTGCTGCACGATCTCGGCAAGGCCTTGATCCCTTTGGAAATCCTGAATAAGCCAGCCAAGCTGACCGAAGCCGAGTTAACCGTGATGAGGGGCCACGCCATGCGTGGCTTTGAGCTTCTGAGCGAAGGCGGAGCGGTCGGTGCCCTGGTGCTGGACGTTTGTCTGCATCATCACGAAAAGATGGATGGCAGCGGTTACCCCGAAGGCCTGCCTGGCGATCAGATCAGTCTCATCGCCAAAATGGGCGCCGTGTGCGATGTCTATGACGCTGTCACCTCGGCGCGCCCCTACAAGGACGGCTGGGATCCTGGCGAAGCGGTGCTGAAGATGGCGCAGTGGAAGGGCCACTTCGATCCGCACGTCTTCCGGGCCTTCGCGACGGCCATCGGCATCTATCCGATTGGCTCGCTGGTGCGGCTGAGTTCGGGCCGGCTGGCTGTCGTGTTGTCCCACAACCCGGCTGCGCTGATGTCACCCGCAGTGAAAGTATTTTTCAGCATCAAGTCCGACATGTGGATTGACCCGTATGTGCTTGATCTGGCGCGGCAGGGCTGCCCGGACAAGATTGTTGCGTCCGAGGCACCATCTGACTGGTCATTCAGGGGGCTGGAGCAGCTCTGGGGTGCGCCGCCGGCACGAGCAAGTGTTTAGCCGGGGTTCTACTCCGGCAAGCGCTTCAGCCCAACCTGATCCTTCGTCAGCTTGTACTGCGCCACATTGAGCTGCATCGCCAAGAAGGTGTAGTAACCGGCGATGCCGTTCAAATCGACCACGCCTTTGGCACCGAAGCGGGTTTTGACCCGGTTGAAGCTGGCATCTGACACGCGCTTGTGCTGCATCAGCTCGACCGTGTAGTCGTACACCATCTCCTCATCGGCGCTCAGCTTGGCCGGGCGACGGGCGTCGGCAATCGCGTCCACCGTGTCGCGGCTGATGCCCACCTTCAAGGCGATGGGCATGTGAACGGCCCACTCGAAATCTTGCGACCACTCGCGCGCAACGATCAGGATCACCAACTCGCTGAGCGTGTTGCCGAGGCTGGACTTGTAGCGCAGGTAGTCCCCCATCGAGCGCGACAGCGACATCACCTCGGGGCTGTGCATCAGCGGCTCGAACGGGCCAAACACCGGCGTCTTGCGCGCGGCCTCGAAGTCCACCGCAGCCTGCTTCTGCTCGGGCGTGTATTGGGCCGGCGGGATGGTCGGCAAGCGGTCTTGCGCCGTGGCGCTCAGCGTGGTCAGGGCAGCAATCGCCAGAGCGATGAGGGACTTTGAAGTCATGGTGGGTTTGTCTCGTGGTGTTGTTCTACAAATTGGCCGTGGCGAGTATCGCCCCGGCCATGCGCTTTGCTGCGCCTCGATGTTGCGCCGCGAAGCGCTGGGCGGCAGTGGCCATTGCCACCTGCTGGCCAGGTTCTTCGCAAAGCACCAACCCGGCGGCCACGCCTTGCGGCATGTCGACCACGCGCTGCGCCGCGCCGGCCTGCAAGGCCAAGGCCGCCGCCTCGGCGAAATTGAAGGTGTGCGGGCCCATCACCACCGGGCAGCCGCAGGCCGCCGCTTCGATCAGGTTCTGGCCGCCCAACGGGGCATAGCTGCCGCCGAGCAGGGCG
>JBBQKT010000176.1:0-7634 GCA_038327205.1 Burkholderiales bacterium
CCGCATCACATTGGCGGGGCTGAAGAAGTGCATACCCACCACGTCTTGCGGACGCTTGGTGAAGTTGGCGATTTTGTTGACGTCCAGGGTCGAGGTGTTGGACGCCAGGATCGCGCCGGGCTTCATCACTTCGTCGAGCTGTTTGAAGACCGATTCCTTGACGCCGATTTCCTCAAACACCGCCTCGATCACCAGATCGGCGTGGCCGATGTCGGCATAGTTGAGCGTGGTCGTTAGCAGGGCCATGCGCTGCTCGAACTTGTCTTGCTTCAGCTTGCCCTTCTTGACCTGGGCTTCGTAGTTCTTCTTGATCGTGGCGACACCGCGATCCAGCGCTTCTTGCTTGGTCTCCAGCATCACGACAGGGATGCCGGCATTCAAGAAATTCATGCTGATGCCGCCACCCATGGTGCCGGCGCCAATGACGGCGACCTGGGCAATCGTGCGGGCGACCGTGCTGTCGGGCACATCGGAGATCTTGCTGGCGGCGCGCTCGGCGAAGAAGGCGTGGCGCAGGGCCTTTGATTCAGGCGTCACCATCAGCGCGGCAAAGCCTTCGCGCTCGGCCTTCATGCCGTCGTCAAACTTCATCGAGACGGAGGCGGCGACGGCTTCCAGGCAGCGCAGCGGCGCGGGGAAATTCTTGCTCATGCCGCCGACCATATTGCGGGCGAACTGGAAGTAGGCTTCGGGGTTGGCGTGCCTTGCTTTGAGGTCACGAACCTTGGGCAGCGGACGTTGGTCGGCCACCTCGGCGGCAAAGGCCAGCGCGCCGGTCATCAAATCACCGTCAATGATCTTGTTGAACAGCTTCTGGCCGGGCACCTGGGCCAACAGCTCGCTGTTGACCGGCTCACCGGCAACAATCATGTTCAGCGCGGGCTCAACACCCAGCGCGCGCGGCAGGCGCTGCGTGCCACCGGCACCGGGCAGCAGGCCCAGCTTGACCTCGGGCAGCGCGATCTTGGCGCCCGGCGAAGCGACGCGGTAATGGCAGCCCAGGGCCAGCTCCAAGCCACCGCCCATGCAGACGCTGTGGATGGCGGCAACAACGGGCTTGCTGCAGTTTTCGACCACGGCGATCAGACTCAACAGATTCGGTTCGGCAAGCGCCTTCGGCGAGCCAAATTCCTTGATGTCGGCACCGCCCGAAAACGCCTTGCCGGCGCCGGTGATGACGATCGCTTTGACGGCGGCGTCGTTCTCGGCCTGCTCAATGCCGGCGGCGGCGGCCTTGCGGGTCTCAAAACCCAGGCCGTTGACCGGCGGGTTGCTCAAGGTGATGACGGCAACGGAGCCGTGAACTTCATAGGTGGCGGTCATGCGGATGTCCCCTTCGTGCTTTGTGTGGTGCCCGGCGGCGCGGATTCTGCGTCGGGCCAAAAAATAGAACGACCGTTCGATTCTAGGCAGCATCAAGGCGCCGGGCCTGTCCCAGCCGTGACAAAGCGCACTCAGCGAATCAAAGCAGCGACTTAGGCGCTCATCCCGCGCTTGAGTGCACTCAAATCATGGTTACATCGCAGGGCAGTAGAACCTACGCTAGCCGCAGAAAAACTCCATGGCCGCACCCCTGTTACCCACTGTCAACACCCTCAGCCCGCGGCCCGAACAGGACGCGGACTTGCTGCTTCTCAAGGCCGCCTATGCGCGCAAGCCACTGAATTTGCTGATGACGGTGCCCACAGCCCTGGTGATCGGTGCGCTGGGGTGGCAGGTCTTGCCGTCACAGCCTTTGCTGATTTGGGTGGTGGCCGTGCTGGGCAGTGCCCTGCTGGGCGGGCTGGAATGCGCTGTGTTTCGGCGCAAGCCGCTGACTTCGGCCGCCCTGCCGCGCTGGCAGCAGGTGTTCCTGGCCCAATCAACGCTGGCCGGTGCGGCCTGGGGACTCGGCCCGGCCTTGTTGCTGCCCCAGGTGCAAGGCAGCATGTTGACCGTACTCGTGGGCATTTTGCTGAGCGTCTGCGCGGTGGCGATGGTGTCGGTGGCCGAACAGCGCGGCGCCATGCAAGCTTTTCTCGGCGCGGCCCTGCTGCCGCCGGCCCTGGTGACAGCGGCCAGTGGGGGTCAAATCGAACAGTTGGTAGGCCTGGTGCTGGTGGGCGGGCTTGGGCTGATGGTGCTCGTGGGCGGTAATTTCAACCAGGCAATGCACCAACTGCTGAACACCCAGCTGCGCATGCAGGCGATTCTGGATGCCTCGCAAGACGCCGTCATCGGCATCGATGCCAAAGGCCTGATCACCGACTGGAGTTTGCGAGCCGAAGCCATGCTCGGTCGAAGTGCAGCGCAGGCGCTGGGCCTGGCATTTGAAACCACCTTGGTGCCCGAGCGGCACCGCGCGACTTACCAAGCCGCCACGGCCAACTTTTTGTTGACCGGCGACCAGCGCGGCATGAACCAGCGCATCGAAACAAGCGCCTTGCGCGCCGACGGTCACGAACTGCCGGTGGAAATTGCAATTGCGCCTTTGAAGGTGGGCCACCATTACCAACTGACGGTCTTCATCGCTGACATCACTGAACGCAAGGCCGCCGAAGAACGGCTTGCGCTGTTCCGCCGGGTTTTCGACGCCAGCAGTCAGTTGGTCAGCATCATGGATGGCCAGGGGCTGGCGCTCTACCAAAATCGAGCCCACGCGCTTGAACTGGGCTTTTCGGACCGAGAGATGGCTGGCCAGCACTACAGCAAGATCGTGGTCAAGGAAGAACTGTCCCGCGTGGGCGAGGAGATCCGTCTTGCCATCGCCGCCGGGACGAGTTGGCGTGGTCAATTGCTGTTGCAGCGCAGAGATGGCAGCCAGTTCATCACCACCAACAACATTGGCTTTGTCAAAGATGCGCAGGGCCGTGTGCAGTACATCTTCAATATCTTCAACGACTTCAGTCCCGAACTGGCGCGACGCGACGAGCTGGCCCAGGCCAAGGACGTGGCTGAGAGCGCCAACCGGGCCAAGTCGGATCTTCTGTCGAGCATGAGCCATGAGCTGCGCACGCCGATGAATGCCATCCTCGGCTTCGCCCAGATGCTGGAGTTCGACAGCACGCTGACGGACGACCAGCACGACAACGTGAACGAAATCCTCAAAGCCGGCACACACCTGCTGTCCCTCATCAACGAAGTGCTGGACCTGGCGCGGATCGAGTCGGGCCACTTGATCTTGACGATGGCCACGGTGGACTTGGCCGAGCTGCTTGAGGAGTGCCGCCAACAGATAAAGCCTCGCTCTGCAGCGCGTCAGCTGACGATGCTGGTGGACGTGCCGCCCCAGTCGTGCGTGCTGGCCGACCGGGTTCGGCTCAAACAGGTGCTGCTCACCCTGCTGTTGAACGCCATCAAATACAACCGCACCGGCGGCCTGATACGCCTGAGCGTACGCGCCGGGGAGCGCCAGTGTCTGCGCATCACGGTGCAGGACAGCGGCGCGGGCATCACAGCGGAGCATCTGGCCAAACTTCTCCTGCCCTACAACCGCCTCGGTGACGAGCACAGCAAGGTTGAGGGCACCGGCATCGGTTTGACGATCATGCGGCGACTGGTTGAAGCGATGAAAGGCACGGTGGGTGCGCAGAGCGAAATCGGCTTGGGCACGGCCTTCTGGATCGAATTGCCAATCGCTCTCGCCGTTGCCACCGAACCCTCAGTGGGAGTTGAATCTTGAGCGTACGACCCATCCTGCCGCAGGCCCGAATCTTTATCGTGGACGATGAGCCCGTCAATTTGAAGCTGCTCGACAAACTATTGGGCAGCCAAGGCTACAGCCAGCGCGTGCTGATCAGCGATGCGCGCGAGGTGCTGGCGCAGTACGCGCTGGGGCGCCCTGACATCATCCTGCTCGATATCCAGATGCCGCACCTGGACGGCTATGAAGTGATGGCGCAATTGCAGGCGCTGAACGACCCCCTGCTGCCTCCGATCGTGGTCTTGACGGCCCAGCACGGGCGCGACGCGCTACTCAAGGCACTGGCGGCCGGCGCACGCGATTTCGTCGGCAAGCCGTTCGACCGGGTCGAGCTGCTGATGCGGGTGCGCAATCTGCTTGACGCTCAACACGCAAGTCGCCTGATGCACGATCGCAAGGCCTTGCTTGAAGAGATGGTCAGCGCGCGCACCGAAGCCCTTCATCGGACGCAGTTGCACATCGTCCACTGCCTGGGCCGTGCCGCCGAATACCGCGACAACGAAACCGGCCTGCACTTGCTGCGGATGAGCAAGTTTGCGGCCGCGCTGGCCGGCGCACTGGGCTGGAGCGATGCTGATTGCGCGCTGATGTTGCACGCCAGCCCGATGCACGACGTGGGCAAGATCGGCATCCCCGACGCGGTGCTGCTCAAGCCCGGCAAGTTTGAGTCGCACGAGTGGACCGTCATGCAAACCCATGCCCGCATCGGCGCCGACATCCTGTCCGGTGGCGATTCCGATTTGCTGCGCCTGGCTTGCACGATTGCGCTCAGTCACCACGAAAAATGGGATGGCAGCGGCTATCCGGGGCAGTTGGTGGGCGAAGCGATTCCGCAGGCTGGCCGCATCGTTGCCGTGGCCGATGTGTTTGACGCTCTGACCTCGGTGCGCCCTTACAAAGCAGCTTGGCCAATTGCCGACGCCGTGGCCTTTGTGCGAGACCGCAGCGGCACGCATTTCGACCCTGCCGTGGTGGCCGCGTTTGAGCAGGTGCTGCCCACCCTGATCGCCATCAGGGCCAGCCACCCGGAAGCCTAGTTGCCGCTCGCCGGTGGTTCCGCTTTAGCCATCAGGCGGGCGATTTGCGCATCGAGCGCACGGGCAAAGTCGGCCAGCTCGGGCCGCTGGCTCAGTGCCTGCTTCGAAAATCCCACGTAAGCCACCTGGGTTGACAGCACGAACGCGGGCGCCAGCCGGGCCGGCACGCGCGCCGCCCAAACCGGGTCGGCCACGGCCTGCGCATGGGCGTGCTCAATATTAAGTTTGTCGTTGGCATAGCAATCAATGTCGCCAGTGGCCAAGGCGGCCAAGGCATCTTGAGAGTTGCGGAACTCTTGCCTGACCATCTGCTTTTGCGAGAAGGCGGTGGTCAACATCGGGCTCAACAGGAATCCCCGCATCATGCCGATGCGGTGGCCCAGAAAATCCGTCGGCCAGCGGCTGGCAGGGCCGAGCCCGGTGGCCGCACGACACGACAGGGCGATGGACTCCGTGTGCAAAGGTCCGGCGTAAAACGCCACCCATTCACGCCCCACATGACGCAGCGGCGGCACGAAGCCATCGACCAAGCCTTGCTCGGCTTCCAACAAGGCACGTGCCCAGGGACGGGGCTGCAAGCGCAACTCCCAATCGGGCATGGCTGCCAGAGCTCGGCGAAGCAGGGTAATGTCCACCCCCACGGCATCACCATTGGCAACAAAACTGTAGGGCGGGTAAGCATCGTCGGTGGCCAAGGTCACCAAGCGCGCCGATGGTTGGGCGACTACCGAAAGGTGAGCCAACAGACCCAACCCTAACCCCAGCGCATGCCACATCCGCGACCCCTCAAAGGATTGAACACTTCGTTGGCGCGAGTTTAATGCCTGCGCTCCATCGGTTCGACCTCGAACGGGCTCTACCTGCGCTAGACCTCGAGCCATTCTTTGCGGATGTAGCTGTTCGCACGCAGTTCGGTCGGCGTGCCCTCGAACACAATGCGGCCGTGGCCCATCACATAGCAGCGCTCAGAGATCTCCAGCGCGATGGCGAGCTTCTGCTCGACCAGCAACACGGCAATGCCGCGCCGCTTCAGCTCCTTCAGATACTCGGCCACCAACTCGACAATCTTTGGCGCCAGACCCTCGGTCGGTTCGTCGATCATGATGAGATCGGGGTCGCCCATCAGAGTGCGGCACAGCGTCAACATCTGCTGCTCGCCGCCCGACAACACGCCCGCCTCGGTGTACTGCCGCTCTTTCAGGCGCGGGAACATCTGGTACATGTCATCAAAGCCCCAGCGCGGCGTCTTGGCACCATGCTTCTGGCCCAGCAACAAATTCTGGTGCACCGTCAGCTTGGGGAAAATGTCGCGGTTCTCGGGCACATAGCCCAGGCCCATGTGGGCAATCTCATAGGCTTTGCGGTTCAGCAAGGGCTGATCGCCGAACTGGATCGAGCCCTGCGCATCGACCTGACCCATGATGGTCTTGACCGTGGTCGAGCGGCCCGAGCCGTTGCGGCCCAACAGGCTGACGATCTCGCCCGGGCGGACTTCCATCGTCACACCATGCAGCACATGACTCTTGCCATAGAAAGCGTGGACGTTGTCGAGTTTGAGGATGCGTGTAGACATCAGTGCGCCTCCGCCAAAACGGAGCCCAAATAGGCTTCCTGAACCCGCGCATTGGCGCGCACGGCATCGGGCACATCGAAGGCAATCACCTCGCCGTACACCAGCACCGCGATCTTGTCGGCCAGGCCGAACACCACGCCCATGTCGTGCTCCACGGTCAGCAGGGTTTTGCCCACTGTCACCTCGCGGATCAGTTGGATGAAGCGCTGCGTTTCACTCTTGCTCATGCCGGCCGTCGGTTCGTCCAGCAGGATGACGCTGGAACCACCGGCGATGGTGATGCCGATTTCCAGGGCACGGGCTTCCGCGTAGGTCAGGTTCATCGCCAGCACATCACGGCGGCGGTCCAGCTTGATCATGGCCAGCACCTCTTCGGCGCGCTCGTTGGCGTCGGTCAGGTCAGCCAGGAACTTCCAGAACGAATAGCGGTGACCCAAGCTCCAAAGCACGGCACAGCGGATGTTCTCGAACACCGACAAGCGCGTGAACAGGTTGGACACCTGGAAGCTGCGCGACAGGCCCAGACGATTGATCTCATACGGCTTCTTGCCGTCGATACGCGCCCCATGCAACCTGATCTCGCCACTGCTCAGCCCGAAGCGGCCACTGATCAGGTTGAACAAGGTCGACTTGCCCGCACCGTTGGGGCCGATGATGGCCACGCGCTCACCGGCCTTGACCTGCAACTGCGCGCCACGAATGATTTCGCTCTTGCCGAAAGCCTTCTTGACTGCCAACAATTCGAGCGCAAATTCGGAGGTACTCATAGCGCCTCCCTGCGTTTGATTTCTTTCTCGATCTCGGACTGCACTTCGCCCCACTCCAGCGCGTATTGCCGCCTTGACAGCTCGAACAGTCCAATCCCCACCAGCAACACCATCGCCGAGCCGAACCACGCATCCAGTTTGGCGGTGTTCAAGGTCACGCCGATGAACTGCAGCTCAGGCCCCATGGCCGCGTTGAGTTGCATGTGATACAGCATTTCAATCATCGCGCCGCCGCCCACCAGCATCGTCAGCGCCGTGCCGGCCAGGGCCAGGTAGGAGCCCATCAGCTTGCGCAGCTTGCCATAGGCCGCCACTCGCAAATTCATCATGATCAGGCTGGCGATACCGCCCGGCGCATACATCACCATAAACAGGAAGATCAGGCCCAGATAGAGCAGCCAAGCCTGGGTCAGCTCAGAGAGCAACACCAAGGCCACGACCATCAGCACCGCGCCGAGGATGGGCCCGAAGAAGAAGGTGGCGCCGCCCAGGAAGGTGAACAGCAGATAGGCACCGGAGCGTGCAGCGCCCACAACTTCGGCCGTCACAATCTCAAAATTCAGTGCACCCAAGCC
>JBBQKT010000177.1:0-7625 GCA_038327205.1 Burkholderiales bacterium
GGGTCTTCTTGCCGACGTTGGCCAGCACGCCGTCGTGGCGGATGGGCTTGATGCCGCTTGGCAGAACGTGCAGCAGGATGCGGCAGATGAACTCGTCGCCTGCCGGTCGGAGTCCTCAGCTCGGCCACCGCTGAAACACCCGCAAAGCTGCCAGAATGCGGGCCCGAGTCCCAAGAGATAACGCCATGTCGAACCTGATCCAAGCCGCCGCCGTCCCCGTTTTCACCCAGATGCTGGGTGGCCTGAAGGATGTGCTGGCCAAGGCCGAAGCCCATGCCGAAGCCCGCAAGATCGAGCCTGTCGCCCTGCTGCAGGCGCGCCTGTTCCCCGATATGTTGGCGATGATCCGCCAGGTGCAAATTGCCTGCGACTTCGCCAGCGGCGTGTGCGCCCGGTTGGCCGGTGTCGAGGTGCCCAGTTACGACGCTGCCGAGCAGAGCTTTGCTGATTTGCAGGCCCGCATCGGCGTCACACTGACCTTCATCGCCGGGCTGACCGACGCCCAATTTGAAGGCGCTGCCGGGCGCGATATCGTCACCCGCCCCGGCACGCCCAAAGAGCGCCACTTCAACGGCCAGGACTATTTGCTGCACTACGGCCTGCCGCAGTTCTTCTTCCATGTGACCACCGCTTACGCGCTGCTGCGCCACAACGGCGTGGAGGTTGGCAAGAAGGATTACATGGGCGCTTACTGATCTGAAATAACCGGTCCGGCCCGCCGTAACATCCGGGCTACGTCGTATTTCTTAACTCCGGAGAAAACCATGGCCAAAGGTCAGCAAAAATCAAACAAAGAAGGCAAAAAACCGAAGAAGGACGGCACGCCGCCCAAGCCGATCTCGGCCGGCGCGGTGATGCCCACCGTCACGACGGTGGTGCCGGATCGCAGCAAGAAAAAGAAGTAAGTAAGTAGGTAAGTGAGTAAAGCCTTGAAGGCTGGGGGTTGTAACGCCCTCAGCCTGACGGCCTCTCAGGCGGTCTGAAGTTGCGGCGCCGCCGCCCGTGTCGGGGGTGCAGAGAGCTCCGGCAGTGCCGAAGCGACCGACAGGCCCAACTGCCCGAACAAATCCTTCGGATCGGCCATTTGCGGGATCAGTGCCAAGGGCGCGCCCAGACCCAGTTCGCGGGCGACATCGCGCAAAAAGCGCAGCGCTGAAAAGTCTTCCAGCGCGAAGCCGACAGAGTCGAACACCGTCACTTGCTCTGCGTTGTCGCGCCCACTGGCCACGCCGCCCAGCACACGCCAGAACTCGGTGACCGGGAAGTCCGCTGGCATCTGCTGTAGATCGCCTTCGATGCGGCTTTGGGGCTCGTACTCAACAAACACCTTGGCCATGGCCAACACCCCACCGTGCAGCTCGGTCTTGCCGGGGCAATCGCCGCCGACGCCGTTGATGTGCATGCCGGGCTCGATCATCTCGGGCGTCAGGATGGTGGCATTGGTTTTGTCGGCGGTGACGGTGGTGACGATGTCCGCGCCGCGCACCGCCTCGGCCGTGCTGGCGCAGACCTTCACCCGCAGGCCGGGCAGATTCTGCAGGTGGCGCTGCAGCTTGGCGGTGGCGGCCGGGTCCACATCAAACAGCCGGATCTCGCTGATGCCCAACAGATGATGAAACGCCAGCGCTTGAAACTCGCTCTGCGCGCCGTTGCCGATCAGGGCCATCGAGCTTGCGTTGGGTCGGGCCAGGCGGCGGGCCACCATCGCCGAGGTGGCGGCAGTGCGCATCGCCGTGGTGATGGTCAGCTCGCTCAGCAGGCTGGGCTGGCCGGTGGATACATCAGCCAGCACGCCAAACGCCATCACGGTGGACAGGCCCGCGCGGGTGTTTTTCGGATGGCCGTTGACGTATTTGAAGCTGTAGAGCTGCGCGTCAGAAATCGGCATCAGCTCGATCACGCCGTCCGCCGAATGGTTGGCCACGCGGGCTGACTTGTCGAACTCGTTCCAGCGCAAAAAATCGGCTTCGAGGTATGCCGCCATGCGGGTCAGGCAGGTGGCGATGCCGAGTTTCTGGACGATGTGGGCGACGTCAAAGGTGGTCAGAACGGTGGTCATGGCGGCTCCTGCAGCGGTGGGCTTGTGGTCTCGTAAAGCATTGTTTCCAAAGCCGCTGCCAACTAGAAGCGCAAGATTTGCTGTAAATCTTGCAAGGTTTTGTCAAAATGACAGCCTTCGTTGCCAAAATGACAGTATGGATACCCTCGATCAACAATTGCTCGCCCTGTTGCGTCTTGATGCCCGCGCCAGCGTGGCCACCTTGGCGACCAAACTGAAGGTCTCGCGCGGCACGGTCAGCAACCGCATTGCCAAGCTTGAAGACACCGGCATCATCAACGGCTACACCGTGCGTCTGCGGCCCGACGCCGTGCCCGACCAGATCACCGCCTGGACCAGCATCGCTGTCGAGGGCAACCGCACCCGCGAGGTCATCAGCATCCTGCTTGGCGAGCCCGGCGTGACCGGTTTGTTTGACACCAATGGCCGCTGGGATCTGCTGGCCGAACTTAGCTCATCCAACCTGGGTGAGTTGGCCGAGGTGCTGGAGCGTGTGCGCCTGATCAAGGGCATCGGTGCGACCGAGACGAGCATTCATTTGCAAAGCTACAAGCTGGGCTGAAGCGCGGGCGATGCGCCTCCTAGAATCAAGCGATGATTTTTTTCCGCGCCCCCGAGGCGACCCCGCTGCGCCGCCGCAGCCTCTTGTTGGCCGCCTTGGCCCTGTCTGCTTGCTCGACGTCGCCAATCAGCCCGCCGCTGACGCCCACGCCCGCACCGTCTGAGCCCGCGCCACCCGGCCCCAAACCACCCCCCAAATTGCCACGCCTGGGCCTGGCCCTGGGCGGCGGCGCGGCACGGGGCTTTGCGCACATCGGCGTGATCCAGGTGTTCGAGGAGGCCGGCATCAAGGTCGATCTGGTGGCCGGCACCTCCGCCGGCAGCCTGGTCGCCGCGCTGTACGCCTCGGGCCGTAACGGCCGCGACTTGGCGGCGCTGGCCGAGGCAATGGACGAGGGCGCGATCACCGATTGGGCCTTTCCGACCCGCGGGCTGATCCGGGGTGAGGCCTTGGCCCGCTTTGTGCGCGAAAAGACGGGCGGCAAGCTGATCGAGCAGATGGTGATCCCCTTGGGCATCGTCGCCACCGACCTGTCCGACGGCGCGCCTATTCTGTTCCGCAGCGGCGACACCGGCGCGGCCGTGCGTGCGTCGAGCGCCGTGCCGACCATCTTTCAGCCGGTGAAGATTGGCACGCGCGAGTATGTCGACGGCGGCCTGGTTGCGCCGGTGCCGGTGCGCTTTGCCAAGCAGATGGGGGCCGAGTTGATTGTGGCGGTCGATATCTCCTCGCCGCCGGATGAAAAGCCGGGCGGCGACGCGATCCGCATGTTGCTGCAAACTGTGTCCATCATGGGCCGCAGCATCAATAACTTCGAGTTGCGCGATGCTGATGTCGTGCTGCGCCCCAAGCTCGACGGCATTGGCAGCGCCGACTTCACCGCCCGCCGCCGCGCTATCCAGGCCGGGCGTGATGCGGCGTTGGCGATGCTGCCGCAGATCCGCCAGCGCATCGAATCCAAATCTCGCTAAACCAATTCGAGCTATCGCCATGAACCACACCGTCCCACTCTTCCCTCTGCAGTCGGTGCTGTTCCCCGGCGGCTACTTGCCGCTGCGGATCTTTGAGGTGCGTTATCTGGACATGATTGCGCGCTGCCACAAACTGGGCGAACCGTTCGGGGTGGTCAGCCTGATCGAGGGTACGGAAGTGCGCCAACGCGATGCCAGCCAGCCCGGCGAAGGCTTTGCGAATGAGCGGTTTCAGCCGGTCGGTACCTTGGCGGAGATCCAATACTTTGAGCGTCCGCAGCCGGGTCTGATCATCATCCGCTGCCGAGGCACGCAGCGCTTTCGGCTGGCGGGTTTCGAGCGACTGCCCCATGGCTTGTGGATGGGACATATCGAAGCGATCGAAGCGGATGCTGCCGTCACCGTGCCGCCTGATCTGAAGGCGGCTTCCGTCTTGCTGCAAGGCCTGGTGCACAAGCTGGAGCAGGGCGCAGCGAGTGAAGACATGCCGCTTCAGCCGCCGTACCAGTGGACCGACAGCGGCTGGCTGGCCAACCGCTGGTGTGAGTTGTTGCCCCTTCCCACCGATGAGCGACAGCGGCTGATGCAACTGGAAAATCCCTTGTTGCGGCTGGAATTGGTGGCCGACCAGCTCGATCGGCTGGGTCTGAAGCCATAAAAAAAGCCCCGGTCAGCAACAAAGCTGGCCGGGGCTCAATCGGATCTTGGCGATCCGAGGAGACAACTGAAAGGGAGACTTAGGCGCCGCGCTTGCCCGCACGGGCAGCCGTTTGCGTGGCCTTGACGGCCGACGAGGTGGCAGCCGTGAAGTTGGCTTCGGCCATTTCGGCGGCTTGCTTGCCGGCCTTTTGCACCGACTCAAACGCGTTGTTGGCAGCGGCGACAGCCGACTTCACCAGGGCCACAGCGTTTTCGCTGCCGGCCGGTGCGTTCTTGGAGGCGGTTTCGACCAGGGCGGCAAACTTCTTCTGCACGTCAGCGACTTGACCTTCAGTGACCTTGGCCACTTCGGCTTGGGTGCTGGTGGCGATGTCATACAGATGACGGCTGTAAGCCGCGGCCTTTTCGGCGCTTGGCTGCAGCAGCGACGATTGCAGAGCCATCAGCTCTTGCGCGTCTTTCACCGACAACACGGCCTGAGCCGAGTCAGCGGCTTCGCTCATGGCTGTCTTGGCCACTTGCATGTTCAGTTCGACAAGCTTTTCAACGCCTTCAAAAGCCTTGTTCGTCAGGCCGAACAGGGTTTCGAGGTTGGCTTTTTGGGCGGCGAAGATTTGTTCTGCGGTCAACATAGTGGGAACTCCGGTTTCGGGGCTCACCCCGAGTTAAATAGACGCCGGTACAGCCTGGCGTTGGTGAATGTTGCACTGCAACAAACAAAAGTATAAAGCCGTCTCGGCGGATTGCAAGAGATTTATGTTGCAGTGCAGCAAATTGAGGCCAAGCGCTGCCGTGTTGGTTCACCCGGCCCCGCCAATCAGTGCCCGCCGCCCAGGTAGGCCGCCTTCACCGCCGGGTCATCACGCAGCTTTTCGGCCGGGCCGTGCAGCGAGATCTTGCCGTTTTCGAGCACATACCCGTAGTCGGCCACCGCCAGCGCGGCAGCGGCGAACTGCTCCACCAACAACATCGTCACGCCCTCGGCCTTCAGGCGCTGGATGATCTTGAACACCTCGTCCACCAGAATCGGCGCCAGGCCCATCGACGGCTCGTCGAGCAGCACGACCTCGGGGTTGAGCATCACCGCGCGGGCCATTGCCAGCATTTGCTGCTCGCCGCCTGAGAGCGTGCCGGCCAGTTGCATGCGGCGTTCTTGCAGGCGCGGGAACAAGGCCATCGCGCGCTGCAGATCGGCCTCGATATCGCCCTTGGGACGGGCGCCGGTGTAGCGGGGAAAGGCGCCGAGCCGCAAGTTGTCGACGACGGTCATCGTCGCAAACACCCGCCGACCCTCGGGCGAGTGAGCCAGGCCCAGGCGGGCGATGTGGTACGACTCCTTGCCGTCGATGCGAACGCCGTTGAGCGTGATTTCACCGGCGGTGGGCGCGATCATTCCGGAGATGGCGCGCATCGTGGTGGTCTTGCCGGCACCGTTGGAGCCGATCAGGGTGACGACCTTGCCGCGTGGCACATCGATGTTGACGCCGTGCAGGACCTCAATCTTGCCGTAACCGGCACTTAAATTTTTGATAGTCAACATACGTTGTATCCAGTCAGTTGGGGACAGAGCTCGCCGCTTTGCGCCGAGGACAGTCCCGCAAAAAAATCAGCTTGCCGTGCCACCGAGGTAAGCCTCGATGACTTTTTCATCCGCCTGCACTTCGGCCGGCAGGCCTTCGGAAATCTTCTGTCCGAAGTCCAGCACCGAGACCGTGTCGCACAAGCTCATCACCACGTCCATGTGGTGCTCGATCAGGATCACGGTCACGCCGTGTTCGCGGATTTTCTTGATGATCTCCAGCAATTCCTTGATGTCGGGTGCGGTCAGGCCGGCAGCGGGTTCGTCCAGCAGCAGCAGTTGCGGGTCGAGCGCCAAGGCGCGAGCGATTTCAAGCGCGCGCTGCTTGCCGTAGGGCAAGTTGCGCGCCTCCTCGCCCGCCAGATCGGCCAGACCCACGAAGCGCAGCAAGGCGAAGCCACGTGCCGTCACCTCGCGGTTCTCGCGGATGTAGCGGGGCAGGTGGAAGGCCACATCGATCAGATTGCTGCGGATGCTGTGGTGCAGGCCCACCATCACGTTTTGCAGCGCCGTCATCTCGCCGAACAACTGCACGTTCTGGAAGGTGCGGGCAATGCCCGACAAGGCGATCTCGGACGAGGTACGGCCGACGATCGAGTTGCCCGCAAAGTTGACGCTGCCCGCCGTCGGCTTGTAGATGCCGGTCAGCACATTCATCATCGTGCTCTTGCCCGAGCCATTCGGGCCGATCAGACCGTGGATGGTGCCGCGTTTGATCGTCAAGTCGACCTGGTTCAGTGCCTTCAGGCCACCGAATTGCATCAGGATCTGATTGGCGGTGAGCAGGGTGTCGCCGGTCGCCTTGCCGCGTTGCCCCAGCGCATCACCGACCACCGGCAGGTTGACCGCATCGGCTGCGTCATCGGCCGCATGGCCCTTCAGGTTCAGCGCGCCGCGCACAAAGCCGACGATGCCGTCCTGCAAGTAATAAACGACGAACAAGGTGATCAGGCCGAACACCGACAAGCGCCAGTCCGTCATCGTTTCCAGCTTGAACGACACCGCCGCCAGCGCCACGCTGCCAATGACGGGGATGGCTGCCATCTGAATGGTTGCCTTGCCGCGCTTGAGCGCCACACCCGCCGCTGCGGCAACGATCACCGCCAGCACGACCGAGACGATGCGGAACAGCGCCAGGTCATCGAGCAGTTTGGGCAGCATCACGATGATGGCTGCACCGAGGATCGCGCCGGTACGTGTCTTGCGCCCGCCCATGATGATGGCCAGCAAAAACAGCACGGTCTGCTCGAAGTTGTAGGTATTGGGCGAGATGTATTGCTCGGAATAGGCATACAGCCCACCCGCCAGACCGGCCAGTCCGGCGCTGATCACGAAGGCATAGACCTTGTAGCGGTAGACCGACACCCCCATGCAGTCCGACGCCACCGGGCTGCCACGCAGGGCCTCGAAGGCGCGGCCCAGGTGCGAGCGCAACACGCGGTGGACAAAGACCAAGGCGGCCAGCAATGCCGCCAGCACCACCCAGTAGTACTCGGTTTCGTCCAGCACCTGCCCGAACATTGAGGGCTTGGTCAAGGTGATGCCCATCGGCCCTTCGGTCAGGAAGCTCATCTCGTTGATGAGAATCTGAATGATGGTGCCGAAGGCGAGGGTGACCATCGCCAGATACGGCCCGGTGACTCGCAGCGCCGGCAGGGCCAGCAGCGCGCCAAAGCCGGCCGTCATTGCAATCGCCGCCGGCAGGGTGACCCACAGCGGGGCCGACAGCTTCATCACCAACACGCCGGCGGTGTAGGCACCGATGCCGAACAGCCCGGCATGGCCCAGCGAGAC
>JBBQKT010000178.1:0-7597 GCA_038327205.1 Burkholderiales bacterium
TGGTGCCGCCTATCGGATTCGAACTGATGACCTACCGCTTACAAGGCGGTTGCTCTACCAACTGAGCTAAGGCGGCAACGAGGCCGCATTGTAGGGGTAAAACCACCCCGTTTCGGCCTTCGAACTACTTGATTCGCTTGAGCGCAGGACGCCCACCGCTGGCCGGACCATCGGGTTCACCATCAGGCACAACATGGTCGTTGCCGCCACCAGTGGACGAGGCATCAGCCGCCTTAACCACATCGGCCGCTTCGGGCACCGATGCCAGACGCAGGCCGCGCAACGGTGTGGCTGGGCGCGAAGGCTCTTCCACAGAAGCCTTGGCCGCAGCCGTGGGCAGGGTCGGCACACCCAGGCCCGGAGCGCTGCCACTGACTGCCGCCGCGTCTGGCGCAGGAAACGCCATGCCCTGGCCGTTCTCACGCGCATAGATCGCCACCACATGATCGATGGGGACGATGATTTCGCGTGCGATCCCACCGAAGCGCGCCTTGAACTGAATGAAGTCGTTGCCGAGTTCAAGGCTGCTGGTCGCATCGAAACCGACGTTGAGGACAATCTCGTTGTTGCTGACGTACTCCATCGGCACCTGAACGAAGCGGTCTACATGGACGGCCAAATAGGGCGTGAAGCCGTTGTCGGTGCACCACTCGTGCAGCGCGCGGATCAAGTACGGGCGGGTTGACGAGCTGCCATTGGCAGCGCTGCCGCCGCCTGTTTCAGTCGAGCTTTGTTCCATGTTGTCGGCCTGCCCGCAATTACTTGCGCATCACCTTTTCGGACGGGGTCAGCGCTTCGATATAGGCCGGGCGCGAGAAGATACGCTCGGCATACTTCAGCAACGGCAAGGCATTCTTCGACATGTCGATGCCGTAGTAATCCAGGCGCCACAGCAACGGCGCGATGGCCACGTCGAGCATCGAGAAATCGTCGCCCAGCATGTACTTGTTCTTCAGGAAGATCGGGGCAAGCTGGGTCAGGCGGTCGCGGATCTGGGCGCGGGCCTTTTCCAACTGCTTGTCGTTCGCCTTGGCGATGCCGCCACGGCCTTCGAGTATGTTCACGTGGGCGAACAATTCCTTCTCAAAGTTGAGCAGGAACAGGCGCACGCGGGCGCGGGCGACCGGGTCGCCGGGCATCAGTTGCGGGTGCGGGAAGCGCTCGTCGATGTACTCGTTGATGATGTGCGATTCGTACAGGATCAGGTCACGCTCAACCAGAATCGGCACTTCGTTGTACGGGTTCATCAGGGCGATGTCTTCGGGCTTGGCGAACAAGTCCACATCACGGATTTCAAAGTCCATGCCCTTCTCGAACAGCACAAAGCGGCAGCGGTGCGAATAGGGGCAGGTGGTTCCAGAATAAAGCACCATCATGGCGGCAGGCTCCCGTAGGGTCAGTCAGAGAAAAGGTATCGCAGCGCGGCAGTGTGAACCAAGCGCTGCACAAAATGCAAACGCAGTGGGTGCTCAATGGCGAGCGCCCCACTGCGTATCAAGCCCGATAGCGGCCTGTTACTTCACGTCTTTCCAGTACGAGGCATTCAAGCGCCACGCAAAGATGGTGAACACGCCCAGGAACAAAAGCACCAGTACGCCCAGCCGGAAACGCTGGGCCTGTGCAGGCTCGCCCATCCACTGCAAATAGGCAACCAGATCGCCAACCGCGCTGTCGTACTGCTGCGGCGTCATTTGACCTGGCGTCAGTTGCTCGAAGCCCTTGAACACGTGGATTGTCTTGCCATGATCGTGCGGGTCGGCCTCATCACCGTACTTGGCCGCGCGCTGGCCTTGCAATTCCCACAGCACATGTGGCATCGCCGCAGCCGGGAAGGCCAGATTGTTCCAGCCGGTGGCCTTGGTGTCGTCGCGGTAGTAAGTGCGCAAATAGGTGTAGAGGTAATCAGCCCCTGAGCCCTTGGCACCATCGGCACGCGAACGGGCGATCACCGTCAGATCAGGCGGTGCGGCCCCGAAGTATTCCTTGGCCTGCTTGGTGTCCAGCGAGACCTTCATCAGGTCACCAACTTTTTCGCTGGCAAACATCAGATTGCCCTTGATCTGACCCTCGGTCAGGCCCAGATCGCGCAACCGGTTGTAGCGCATGTAAGCAGCCGAGTGGCAGTTCAGGCAGTAGTTGACGAACAGCTTGGCCCCGTTTTGCAGGGCGGCGACGTCTTCCATCTTGTCTTTGGGGAACTTGTCCCACTCGATGCCGCCGGTAGCGGCTTGGGCGCCAGCAACCAAGCCAAGGCCGACCAGCAGCGTAGCGATGAGTTTTTTCATTGTTTCGACTCCGATTCGCTGTGCGTTCAGTGAGCGTGGAAGGTAATGCGTTCGGGCACCAGCTTCGGTGTTCCCAACTTGCTCCACCACGGCATCAGCAAGAAGAAACCGAAGTAGAACAAAGTGCCGACCTGCGCAACCAGGGTGCCCATATCAGTCGGCGGCTGAATGCCCAGATAACCCAGCACCAGGAAGAACACAACGAACACGCCGTACACGTATTTGTGCCATTCAGGGCGATAGCGGATCGACTTGACCGGGCTGTGATCGAGCCAAGGCAGGAAGAACAGGATCACCACTGCGCCGCCCATCACGACCACGCCCCAGAACTTGGCGTCAAAAGTCTTCAGCAGCGCGACGCCGATGACGGCCAGCACCAGCGTAGCAATCTTGGCCTTGCTGGAAAAACTACCCTTCAACACCGCCACGACCGCGCTCACGCCGATGATGCCGGCCAGCACGTTGACCAGTGGGTCATTGGTGGCGCGGAGCATTGAATAAAACGGCGTGAAGTACCAGACCGGCGCAATGTGCAATGGGGTCTTCAGCGGATCGGCCGGGATGAAGTTGTTGTACTCCAGGAAGTAGCCCCCCAGTTCCGGCGCAAAGAAAATGATCGCGGTGAACACCATCAGGAACAGGCTCAGGGCATAGATGTCATGCACCGTGTAGTAAGGATGGAAGGGCACGCCATCGAGCGGATGACCTTGCGCGTCCTTCGGGGCTTTCGGACCCTTGATCTCGACACCGTCCGGATTGTTCGAACCCACTTCGTGCAGCGCAATGATGTGCGCAACCACCAAGCCCAGCAGCACCAGCGGCACGGCAATCACGTGGAAGCTGAAGAAGCGGTTCAAGGTTGCATCGCCGACAACGTAGTCACCGCGAATCAACAGCGCCAGGTCCGGGCCGACAAACGGCACGGCGGCGAACAAGTTCACGATCACCTGGGCGCCCCAGTACGACATCTGGCCCCATGGCAGCAAATAGCCCATGAAGGCCTCAGCCATCAGGCACAAAAAGATGCCGCAGCCGAAGATCCAGACCAGCTCACGAGGCTTGCGGTATGAACCGTACATCAGGCCGCGGAACATGTGCAGATAAACCACGACGAAGAAGGCCGACGCGCCAGTCGAGTGCATATAACGCACCAGCCAGCCCCAGGGCACATCACGCATGATGTATTCAACCGAGGCAAAAGCCAGGCTCGCGTCGGGCTTGTAATGCATCACCAGGAAAATGCCGGTGACGATCTGGATCACCAGCACAACCAGTGCCAGCGAGCCAAAGATGTAGAACCAGTTGAAATTCTTCGGTGCGTAGTACTCGGACAAATGCTCTTTGTAGAGCTTGCTGGCGGGGAAGCGGTTGTCCACCCAAGTCAGCAGTTGTTCGCCCTTTGACGCGCCCGCAGGCGCTTGCTTGAATTCAGCCATGTCGTTTGACCTCTGTACTTCAGCTTATGCAGTAGCCTTGTCTTCACCAATCAGCAGCTTGGTGTCGGACAAGAACATATAGGGCGGCACTTCGAGGTTGTCAGGCGCGGGCTTGTTCTTGTAGACACGGCCGGCCAGGTCGAAGGTAGAGCCGTGGCAGGGGCAGAGAAAGCCACCCGGCCAGTTGTCCGGCAACGAGGCTTGCGCGCCGGTCTGGAACTTGTCGCTGGGCGAGCAGCCCAAATGCGAGCAGATCCCGACCACAACCAGGTACTCAGGCTTGCGCGAGCGGTACTCGTTATTGGCGTAGGCCGGAATCGGAAACGCTTTGCGCTCCGACTTCGGGTCCGCCAACTCGGCGTCGTTCTTCGGCAGCTCGGCAATTTGCTCGGGCGTGCGTCGGACGATCCAAACCGGTTTACCGCGCCACTCCACGGTCATCTTCTCGCCCGGTTTGAGCGCGCCAATATCGGCTTCAACCGGCGCACCGGCGGCCTTGGCACGCTCTGAAGGCGTGAAGGTACTGACGAACGGCACGGCGACTGATACGCCGCCTACGGCACCGGCACAACTGGTGGCGATGAGCCACGTGCGCTTGCCTTGGTCCACTTGCTGGTCACTCATGAAAGTCCTCAAACGAGACATCTGATCGGGGGCAACCTAGGATTCTAACGGACACCCGAGCTCTACCCAGGCCAACATCATCCAGCAAAGCCAAAAAGCACACTGGAGTGTCGGTGTTTTGCCTCTAGCGCCAGGGCGCCTGTGCCTGCAATGATGCGTCCGGCTGCAATTCGCAGCGTCAGTATGTGGAGCATGAGATGGGATTTTTCTCGGAATTCAAAGAGTTTGCCGTCAAGGGCAATGTGATGGATCTGGCCGTTGGCGTGATCATCGGTGCGGCTTTCGGCAAGATCGTCGACTCTGTCGTCAAAGACCTCATCATGCCCATCGTCGGCCGCATCTTCGGTGGCCTGGATTTTTCCAATTACTTCATCATGCTCGCCAACGCGCCGGCAGATTACAAGGGACCGATGACCTATGACGCGCTGACCAAGGCCGGCGTGCCACTGTTTGCCTACGGCAACTTCCTGACCATCCTGGTGAACTTCGTGATCCTCGCCTTCATCATTTTCCTGATGATTCAGCAGGTCAATCGCATGAAGCGGGCCGAGCCAGCGGCGGCCCCGGCAGCAGCCCCGGCCACCCCCGAAGACGTGGTGTTGCTGCGAGAAATTCGCGATTCACTCAAGCGTCCGTAAGCAAAGGTTTCCGGCCTGCCAAGCGTTAATTCCTTGGCATCCGGCAACACGCCTCGCGGTGCTTGCTCCGATGCTGGGCAAGGATTCGACTGATACTTGTCACAGCCCATGAATCAGTCGACCGATCTGAACCCCCACCTCGCCGCCGCGCTGCAGCGCATGCGTGCAGCCGTTGAACAGGCGGCCGAGCGCTGCGCCGAAGGGCTGGGCTTGTCGGCCTTGTCGGCGGGCCAGCTCAAACGGCGCGACGCCTTGTTGGCAGCCCAATACCTGTTTCGTAAGCAGCAGGCCCCGTTCAGCCAACGCTTCTACCAAAGCCTGGGCGGGCTGATGAGTGGCGAACACAAACCCAAAGCACCCGATGCCGCCAAGAAGGATTGGACAGAGCTGTCCTTGATGGGCGACGACCAAGTCGATGCGCTGGTTGCAGCCGACCGGATTGGCCTCGCCATTGGCCATCACTGTGAGTGGGAACTGCGGGATGTGGAGTCGATGGTGTCAGGCCTGCCGGGCCTGAGCACCGGCGAACGCAACCCGCTTCGGCCCGAACTGATTGCCCAGGCGCTGCTGGAGGCCGTGCAGATCATCACTGACGACACCGACACCCGGCAACTGTTGACCGACGAACTGACCCGTGCGCTGGCGCAGGAGCTCAAAGGCGCTTACCGCGACATCGCCGAGTTGCTGCGCAGCCGGGGTCTGCGGCCGCAGGATCTGCGCGTCCGCGGCTCGGTCTCCGCGCCCAGCATCAGCAACCCGGGCACGGCACATTCGACCCGAGAGCAAGCCTTGCCCAACGGCGCCAGCGAGTCGGGCTCGCTGCCCCGCTACACAGAACCGCCCAGCCAACGGGGCGGCGCTGGCCGGGCCAATGTGGGCGGCTTGGGTTATGTGGACGCACAGATGATGGATCTGCTGCGCCGGCTGGCACAGATCCCAGCGGCCAGCTTTGGCGGTGAATTCGGTGCTGAAATCGGTGCTGATTTCAGCCGCTACTCGCAAGCCGCTGAATTCTCCCCAGGCCAACTGCCTAATTTGATCCACCAGCACCGCGACGAGCTGCGACAAATGGCCACCGGTCGGCTCGACCACATGGTCATCGACGTGGTGGGCAGCCTATTCGACCAAATTCTGTCTGACCCCAAAGTGCCACCGCAAATGGCGCGACTGTTGGCGCAGCTGCAATTGCCCGTGTTGCGTGTGGCTCTGGGTGACCCGACGTTTTTCTCGTCGCGCCGTCATGCGGTGCGGCGCTTTGTCAACCGCCTGGCCTCCCTGGCCTGTGCCTTTGACGACTTCAGCGAAGACCCAGGTCGCGCCTTTTTGGCACATACCCGCGAGCTGGTGCAGGACGTGGCCAGCGGCGACTTCGACCGCATGGATGTCTATGAGCGCAAGCTCGACACCTTGGCGCAGTTCATTGCCGACCAGACCGCCGCCGCCCTCAACGAACAAGGCGACGCGGCTGGCCTGCTGGCACGCAAGGAAACCGAATTGCGCTTGCAACAGCGCTACACGCAACAGTTGCAGATGGCGCTGGGCCCGGTGCCGATGCAGGACTTCTTGCGCGATTTTCTGGCCCAGGTCTGGAGCCAGGCGATCGTGCTGGCGGCGCACAACGAGACGCCCGACCGCGCGTTGCGCCTGCGCCAAGTCGGCCGCGAACTGGTGCTCAGCGTGCAGCCCAAGGGTGCCCTGCAGCGCAAGGCATTCTTGAGCGAATTGCCCCGGCTGATGCGCACCCTGAGCGAAGGACTGGACCTGATCGCCTGGCCCGAGGCAGCACGCAAGGCCTTCTTTGGCGAATTGCTGCCCGCCCATGCCGAATCGCTGAAGGGCCAAGTACCCAGCGCCCTCGAAACCAACCTGCTGGTCCGCCAGCTCGACCAGGTGTTTGGCTGTGCGCCGCCGAATGAACAAGACCTGCCTGTCGGCGCGCCGGTCAGCGTGCCTCAAGACCTGGACATGGGTGCGCGGCTGACAGCCGACGAAGCAAAAAGCCTGGGCTTGGTGGACGAAGCCGCCGTCGATTGGGATGGCCAGATCGATATTGACCTGGGCGGCAACAACGGCGAGGAAGCAGCCTTGCTGGCCGTTGATATCAGCATCGAAGGCATGCCTGCCTCGTCGGAGGCCCCCGAGCCCGCCACCGGCGCGCTGCTGATCGACCATCTGCAGCTCGGCTTTGCCTACCAAATGCACACCGGCGACAGCTGGCACAAGGTGCGCCTGGCCCACGTCAGCGCTGGCCGCAGTTTTTTCATCTTCACCCAAGGCACCAAGCACCAGCAGACCGTCACCATGACGGCGCGCATGCTCCGACGTCTTTGCGAAGCGGGCCGTCTGCGCGCCTTCGAGAACGCCTATCTGATCGAACGCGCCACAGCCCGAACGCGTAAACAGTTGGCAGCGCTAGCACCCAAAACCTAGCCGGGCTTGGGCCAGCCAGCTACTTGCGCAACCAAGCACCATCACCGGCGCCGCGCTGGCGAAAATCAACCGGCAGGTCTTCGCTGGTTTGGAGGTGGAAGCTCTGCTTGACGGGCGCTGGCACCGCCACACCATTGACCTCGGGCGGGCGAAAACGCCATAGACCCAGCGAAGCCTTGGCCCA
>JBBQKT010000179.1:0-7530 GCA_038327205.1 Burkholderiales bacterium
CGCTATCAACGCCATGGGCTTAAGCGTTGGCCTGCGGTTCGACCAACATCCCGGCTTCGACCACCCGGGCCCGGTAGGACTCATAGATGCGGCGCAGCGCGGTGGCCATGTCCACCTTGGGCGCCCAGCCCAGATCGCTCATCGTGTTGCTGATCTTGGGCGTGCGGTTCTGCACGTCCTGGTAGCCCTTGCCGTAGAAGGCGCCGGCCGAGGTGTCGACGATCTTGCACTGCGCGGCAGCGGCGGCGTATTCGGGGAACTCGAAGGCCAGCTTGTGCATCATCTCGGCCAGCTCGCGCACCGAGAAATCATTCGCCGGGTTGCCGATGTTGTAGATGCCGCCCGTGGCGATGCCGCCCGGGTTTTCGATGATGCGCATCAGCGCGGCGATGCCGTCCGACACATCGGTGAAGGCGCGGCGCTGCTCGCCGCCGTCCACCAGCTGGATCGGCTGGCCCCGCAACATCTGGCCCAGGAACTGCGTCACCACGCGCGATGAACCTTCCTTGGTGTCGAAGATCGAATCCAGACCCGGGCCGATCCAGTTGAACGGACGGAACAGCGTGAAGTTCAGGCCCTGCTCCATGCCGTAGGCGGCGATCACCCGGTCCATCAGCTGCTTGGAGCAGGCATAAATCCAGCGCGGCTTGTTGATCGGGCCGTAAACGAGGTTGGAGGTCTCGGGGTCGAACTCCTCGTCGGTGCACATGCCGTAGACCTCGGAGGTGGACGGGAAGACCAGGTGCTTCTTGTGCTTGACGGCGGCACGGACGATCGGCAGATTGGCCTCGAAGTCGAGCTCGAACACGCGCAGCGGCTCACGCACATAGGTGGCGGGCGTGGCGATGGCTACCAGGGGCAGGATCACATCGCATTTTTTGACGTGGTATTCGATCCATTCCTTGTTGATGGTGATGTCACCCTCGAAAAAGTGCATGCGCGGGTGGCTGATCACATCGCCCAGACGGCTGTCCGACATGTCCATGCCGTAGACCTCCCAGTCGGTCGTCGCCAGGATGGCCTGCGTCAGGTGGTGGCCGATGAAGCCGTTGACGCCAAGGATGAGGACTTTTTTCATGGGTGTGGACTCGGGGAGGAAAGCAAGGCGGAAAGCTCGGCGGCGGTGAGCGGAACACCGTCGCACAGCAATTGTCGGAGATGGATCAGCCCGCCATCAGCGCAGGCGGCGAGCATGCGGCCGTTGCTGACATGCAAGCCTGGCGGCAGCGGCTCGCCGCTCGTGCGCCGGGCCTCGGCAACGATCAGCTTTTTGCCCTGCAGCTCGGTGAACGCGCCGGGGTAGGGCGGTGCCACGGCGCGGATCAGGTTGTAGACCTCGGCGGCCGGGCGGCTGAAGTCGAGCCGGCCATCCTCCGGCGTGCGGCGGCCGTAGTAGCTGCCGGCAGCGATGTCGTTCACCTGGCGGGGCGCACTGCCGTCGATCAAGCCGGGCAGGCTGCGCCACAGCACCAGCTCGGCGGCCACGCAGACCTTGTCGAACACCTGTTGCGCCGTGTCATCGGGCAGGATGGGCACGGCGGCCTGATCGACGATGGCGCCGGCATCCGGCTTGGCCGCCATTTCGTGCAGGGTGGCGCCGGTTTCGGTGGCCCCCTTCAGCACCGCCCAGTTGGTCGGCGCACGGCCGCGGAAGTGCGGCAAGTAAGAGCCATGCAGATTGAACGCGCCGCGCCCGGCGGCGGCCAGCAGGCTCAGCGGGATCATGTTGCGGTAGTAAAACGAGAAGGCGAAATCGGGCTGCACGGCGGCCACGGCGGCGGTCAGTGCTTCCAGGCTCAGGTCTTCGGTGTAGACAAAGGGCAGGCCCAGCTCGGCCGCCGTGTCGGCCACGCGGGCGAACCACAGCGCCTCGCCCGGCTGGTCGCGGTGAGTGACGACCAGACGCACATCGACCCCACCCGCCTGCAGCACGCGCAGGCAGCGGTCGCCGACATTGGAGTAGGCAAAGACGACCGCCTTGCTTGCGGCGCTGCTCATGGAGGTGTTGCTTTCTTCTCCAGCACGGCGCTGATCCGAAAGCGCGGTCGCTGGCGCACTTCCTGCTGGATGCGGCCCACGTATTCGCCCATCAGGCCAATGCCGAACAGCAGGATGCCGGTCAAGAAGAACTGGAAGGCGAACAGGGTGAACACCCCCTCCACTTCCGCCCCGAAGAACAGCCGCCGCAGCACCAGCAGCAGGAACAGCCCGCCCGAGGCCGCCGACAGCAGGGTGCCGATCAGGGTGAACCACTGCAGCGGCACGATCGAAAAGCCGGTCACCAGATCGAAGTTCAGGCGAATCAGCTTGTAGAGCGAATACTTGGATTCACCGGCAAACCGTTCCTCATGCGCAACCTCGATTTCGGTCGGCGTGGCGGCAAAGGTGTAGGCCAGCGCGGGGATGAAGGTGTTGACTTCGTGGCAGGCGTTCAGCGTGTCCACCAGCGCGCGGTCGTAGGCGCGCAGCATGCAGCCCTGGTCGGTCATCTGGATGTGGGTGATGCTTTCGCGCAGGCCGTTCATCGCCTTGGACGCCCAGCGGCGAAAGGCACTGTCGTTGCGCTGGCGGCGGATCGTACCGACATAGTCGTGGCCACTGCGGATCGCGGCGACCAGGCGGGGGATCTCTTCGGGCGGGTTTTGCAGGTCGGCATCGAGCGTGATTGCGATCTGGCCGCGCACCTGCTCGAAGCCCGCCAGGATCGCCATGTGCTGGCCGAAATTGCCGTTGAACAGCACCACTCGCGTCACGTCCGGCCGGGCATGGAATTGCGCGGCCAGCATCTGCGCCGAAGCATCGCGGCTGCCGTCGTTGACGAAGATGATTTCATACGGCTCACCCAGCCCGTCGAGCACCGGATAGAGGCGCCCGAACAGCGCGGCCAGCACGTCTTCTTCGTTGTAGACGGGGATGATGACGGAGACTGAAATGGTCATGACTTGGCGATCAGGAGGCGTTGGCAGACGGTGGCCAGGGCCGCGCAGACGCGCGCCGGGTCACTATCGCCCATGGCGGGAAACAAGGGCAGGGTCAAGATGCCGCGGCCGATGCGCTCGGCCACCGGCAACATGCCCTCGCGCCAGCCCCGCGCGCGGTAGTAGCTGAACAAATGAATCGCCGGGTAATGGACGCCGGTGCCGATACCAAGGTCTTTCAAGCCCTGCATCACCTCGGCGCGCACCAGGCCCGGTGGCAGCACGACCTGGAACATATGCCAGTTGGTGATCGCGCCCTCGGTGTTGCTGCGCGGCGGCAGTTCAAGGCCCAGCGCCGTCAGCCCGTCAGCGGCCTCGAAATAGGCTTCGGCCAGCGCCTTGCGGCGGGCGGTGATCTGCGCCAGCCGGGGCAGTTGGCCGAGGCCGAGGGTGGCGTTGATGTCGGTCAGGTTGAACTTGCCGCCCAGTGTTTCAACATCCATGCCGTCCATGCCGGTGCGGATCACGCCCTGCAGGCGCAGGCGTTCGGCCAGCAGGGCCTCGTCCGGCGTGTTCATCACCAGGCAGCCACCTTCGGCACAGCTGATGTTTTTGTTGGCCTGGAAGCTGAAGCTGACCAGATCACCCGATGCTCCGCCCATGGCGCCGATGCGGGTCAGCCCCCAGCGCGAATCGATCGCCTGCGCCGCGTCCTCGATCACCCGCAGACCATGCTGGCGGGCGATGCGGTAGAGCCGGTCCATGTCCATCGGCAGGCCGGCCAGGTAGACCGGCATCAGCGCGCGGGTGCGCGGCGTGATGGCGGCTTCCAGCGCGGCCAGGTCGATGTTGCGGGTGATGGGGTCAATCTCCACGAACACCGGCGTTGCGCCCACCGCAGCGATCACGTTGGCGGTGGCCACCCAGGTGATCGGCGTGGTGATGACCTCGTCGCCGGGGCCGATGCCGGCCAGCCGCAGGGCCACCTCCATCGTCGCCGTGCCGTTTGAAAAAGCCCGCACCGGTCGGCCGCCGAACAGCGCCGACAGCTGCGCCTCGAAGGCGGCGACCTTGGGGCCCGAGGTGATCCAGCCGGAGGCCAGCACCCGGCCGACCTCGGCGATGGTGTCGGCGTCGATGTCGGGCCGGGTGAATGGCAAGAAGGGCAGGACGGCAGCGTCGGTCATGGGGTTCAGCTTCTTGAAATCAACACCACGCCCGCCAGGATCACCAGCATCCCGGCCAGGCGCATCGGGCCCAGCGCCTCGCCGAACAGCCACCAGGCGGCCAGCGCATTGACCACATAGCCCATCGACAACATCGGGTAGGCGAGCGACACATCAACCCGCGACAGGCCGACGATCCACACCCCCACGCTGAGCACATAGCAGCCCAGCCCGGCCAGGATCGGCCATTGCGACAGCACTTGCAGCACGGTGGGTAGCAGGTTGGCGGGCGAGATATGCAGGGCGCCCAGCGGCGTCACGCCGGCCTTCAGCAGCAGTTGCGCACCCGCATTGAGCAGCACGCCGGTGAGGATCAGCAAGAAGGTGGGCCAGGTCATCGGGCGGTTCCAGAAGTGAAGTTGGCGACGACGACGCGCTTTTCATCCCTTGCGACCACCGTCATCGGCAGCGCCTCGGTCTGCAACATCGCAAAGGTGGCGGGCGACATCAGGGCCATGGCCTTGGGCCCGGTCGTCCAGGACTGGCGGAAGGCGGCCAGGGTGGGCAGCCATTTCTGCGGCTCCTGCCCGGTGCCGAATTCCAGCTCGTCGGGTTCTTCCACCATCACCAGGGTGTGGCGCAGGTAAAAGGGCAGGGTGTGGTCAAGCATGCGCACGCCGTAGAGCGGCATATCGGGCGTCAGCACGGCGTTGATGGCCGGGCGCAGGTCAGCGCCCGAGGCGGTGCGGCCCAGGGTCTCATGGCCCAGCGTGCCCACCGTGGTGGCGACGAAGAAGGCCAGCGCGGTGGCAGCGAAGCTGGTTTGCAAGGCGCCCCGGCCGGCCAGCCAGCGGGCTGCTGCCAGCCCCAGCAGCAGCAGCGCGCAGGCTGCGGCGATCCACAGTGCGTAATTGGCGAACAGCGCCTGCGCTGCCTCGGTGCGGCCCACGCGCGCCACCAGCGGGCTGGCCAGCAGGGCCCCTGCGGCCAGCACCAGCATGACGTTCAGCTGGCGCGTCCAGGCGGGTGCGGTCAGCCGCTGCAAGGCCAAGGCGCCCAACACCGCCAGCGCCGGGAAGACCGGCAGGATATAGCCCGGCAGCTTGGAGTTGGACAGGCTGAAGAACCCGAATATCACCAGCGCCCAGGTGGCCAGCAGCAGGGTCGGTTTGAAGCCCGGCGTGCGCCGATCGGCCGCCACCAACCGGGCCATGCCGGGCAGCAGGCCCAGCCAGGGCAGCCAGCCGGCCAGCAACTGCGGCACAAAGAACCAGAGCGGTGCGCTGCGGCGGTGGATGCCGCTGGTGTAGCGCTGCAGGTGCTCGTGGATGAAGAAGAATTGCGGGAACTCCGGGTGGCGCAGCGAGATGAGCACAAACCACGGCGCGGTGATCGCCAGAAACAGCAGGGCGCCGCTGGCGATGTGCAGCCGCCGCCACAGCGCCCAATCGCGCGCCACTGCGCTGTAGGCGATCAGCACCAGCCCCGGCAGCGCCAGGCCGATCAGGCCCTTGGTCAGCACGGCCACGGCCATCGCAGCCCAGGCGGCCCACATCCATTGGCGGCGGTGGGCTGGGCTGGCGGCCGGGTACTGCGCCATCAGCACGGCGGCCAGGGCCACCGCCAGCGCCGCGCTGACGCCGATGTCCAGCGAGTTGAAATGGCTGCCCAGGTTCCAGGTTGGCGCGGCCAGCAGCACCAGCCCGGTCAGCAGGCCAACCGCGTTGCCATACCAGCGTCGTGCGGCCCACGCCATCATCAGCAATGCACCCGCGCCGCTGAGCGCGCCCCACAGCCGCGCCTGCCATTCGCCCACGCCGAAGGCCTGGTAGGCGAGCGCCGTCATCCACAGGTGAAAGGGCGGCTTCTCGAAGTATTTGATGCCGTTGTAGCGGATGGTCACCCAGTCGCCGCTCGTGAACATCTCGCGGGCGATCTCGGCATAGCGACCTTCGTCGGAGCTGAGCAGGTGGCGCATGTCCAGGGTCAGGAACCACAGCGCAACAGCCACCAGCGCGATGGCCCAGATCCAGGGCTGCGGCACCGAACTGCGGGGCTCAGAAAAACGGGATTCGGGCGGGCTGGGCGTTTTCATGCAGGGAGGAATATCGCATACCTCCTGAAGCGCTCAGCCCGAGCAGCTGTCGCACCGCGTCGGTGGCGGCGCCGCCAAAATTCAGTGCGGCTTCTGGATCGCGTAAAGCGCCAGCACGCCGTCCAGCGCCGCGCGGCTGAGGGCGTCGCGGGCCTTGGCATCGGTCGGTGCGCTGTCATCGTCGCCGGCCAGGGTCATGATCGGGCTGAGCAAGGCAGCGGTGTCGGCCCCTTCGAGCAAGGGCTTCCAAGCGCTGGGTGCCAGATCGACCGCGCTCAAGAAGCCCAGCGCCCAGTCGCCCGCATCGGTCAGGTCTTCGGTGTCCAACTCGGCGACGCTGAAGATCGGCTCCCAGGCCTCGGGCTGGTTGGCCCAGTTCACGGCGATGGAATTCAGGTGGCGCAGGACCAGCAGGATGACGCGCTTTTTTTGCTTGCCGCTGGCAAACGGAAAGGTCTCGGGCTGGCCCTCTTCGGCATCGCCGCCCCACACGGTGGGCAGCCAGTCGGAGCCGGGCAGTTCGTGCAGCGGCGTCGGGCTCAGCAGCAGGGCGCTCAAGTAGCCGTCCAGCGCCTCGATGTTCAAGGCGCTGTCGCTGGGCAGCTTGCCCAGCATGTCGTCCAGCGTGGACAGCTCTTCGTCGGAGAGCGGCAGGTTGTCGGACTTGGGGTTGTATTGGGGGTATTCCATGGTCGTTTTCTTTGCGCTTTTTTTCAGAAACGGCTCTTGGCCTTTTTGCTGTCGAATTCCAGCAGCTGCGCCTTCAGCAAGGCCATCAACACGCGGGCATTGCGCTCGGTCAGGCTGATGATGGAGCTGGGCTCGATGCCTTCGACCGGCTCTTTGGGCGTGATCAGCACATCCACCTTGAACAGCACCTGGCCGTGGACGCTGTTTGATGCCGCTTTGAACTTCTGGATCTCGATCGTGTGTATCTTCATGGCGCGATTGTCCCCTGCTGCTGCGGTTGCGACGTCGGCACGATCATGCGCCTTTCAAGCCATGCCAAATCCGCTGGCCGAGCGTCACCGCCGCCAAACAGATCGCGCCGGCTGCCACGCCCACGCCGGCATCCACCAGCCCGCCTGCCAACCAAAGTGGCGCGCTCAGCAAGGCGGCCAGAGCGGGTGCGGCGCCATGCAGGAACGCGAACCCGTGGCTCAAGATGCTGCCGCCCACCAGGAACATCGCCGCCGTGCCGGCCACGGCGAGGCCTTTCATCAACCAGGGCGCGGCGCTCAGCAAGGCCTGGCCGATGCCGCGTGCCAGGGCACCCGGTCGGCGGCTCAGGTACAGCCCCGCGTCGTCCAGCTTGACGATGCCCGCCACCAGGCCGTAGACGCCCACCGTC
>JBBQKT010000180.1:0-7488 GCA_038327205.1 Burkholderiales bacterium
TGCGCCTGGCGGTACTGCTGCAGGCCACGGGCCTGTTGCCCACCGAGGATCAGGTGCAGCACCACGGCATGCACCACCGGCGCCACCGCCAGCCAGGGCTCGCGCACGATCACGCTGGGCGGCCCGCTGCGGTGGGCGCTGCCGGCGCCAAGAATCTCGCCCAGCAGCGCCAGATGCGGCTGCACGACGCCGGCATGCCAGTGCGCAACCAGATGGGGCACGCGTTCGCTCTCGGCGATCAGCAGGCGCAGGGTCGCAATGGCCTCCGGCCGGGCCATATTGGTGTAGAGCCGGTCTACCAGCCAGGCAGCCAGCTGGCGCGTGGTGGCAGCGCCCGCTGGCGGCATATCGTGCAGATCGGGTGGCGTCAGCGAGCGGGTCAGCAAGGCCTCGAAGACCTCGTCCTTGCTGGCGAAGTGTGCGTACAAGCCGCCCTTGGACAGGCCGCTGCGGCGCGCGATGTCGTCCATGCGCGTGGCGGTAAAACCGCGCTCCGCAAACTCGACCAGCGCCGCGTCCAGGATCTGCTGGATGCGCACGTCGGGCGGCAAACGCAGGCGCTGCGGCATAGGGGCCGCAGCCTGGTTGGGCAAGGTATTCATGGCAGTGTGTCTCCGTCTTTTTGATTTGCCTCATTAAAAGCCGACCGGTCGGTAGCTTGATTGATCCAGGTCAATCTGCGGCCCGAAGTGCGTCCCTACAGTGAGGGTTATCCCATCGCTACAGGCCGCAAGGCCCGCAACCGACATGACCGACTCGCCCCTGCCCAGCCTGGCCAGCCGCATCGATCCCGCCTTCCATTCAGCATTGGCCAAGGCCAGTTCGGCACTGTCCGTCGCCTCGCCGGTGCTGGCCACGGCCGATTGGGCCATGCACCTGGCGCTGTCGCCCGGTCAGCGCATGGATCTGGCCCGCCTGGCGCTGCACCAAGGTGCCGAGCTGGCCCGCTATGCCCGGCTGCGCCTGGTGGCCACGCCCGAGACGCGGGATGCCGTTGAGCCGCCGCTGCGAGACCGCCGCTTCGCCGCACCCGAGTGGCAGCAATGGCCTTTCAATCTGATGCATCAGTCCTTCCTGCTGACCGAGCAATGGTGGGCGGCCGCCACCCAGGGTGTCTGGGGCGTTGAAAAGCACCACGAGGATCTGGTCGCCTTCGGCGTGCGTCAGTGGCTGGACATGCTCTCGCCCGGCAACCAGCTGGCCACCAACCCGGTGGTGCTCAAGCGCACGCTGGCGCAAGGCGGCGCAAACCTGCTGCACGGCGCTGGTTTTGCCCATGACGACATCAGGCGCCAGGCGCTGGAACAGTCGGCTGCCGGCACCGAGGCCTTCGTGGTCGGCCGCGATGTTGCCATCACCCCGGGCACGGTGGTGCTGAGGAACCGCCTGATGGAGCTGATCCAGTACGCGCCGACAACGGCCACCGTGCACCCCGAGCCGATCCTGATCGTGCCGGCCTGGATCATGAAGTACTACATCCTCGACCTCTCGCCCGCGAACTCGCTGATCAAGTACTTGGTTGACCAGGGCCACACGGTGTTCTGCATCTCCTGGCTCAACCCTGGGGCGGAGGACCGTGACCTGGGCATGGACGACTACTTGCAGCAAGGCGTGATGGCCGCGCTGGAGGCGGTGGGTGCGATTGTTCCGAAGCGCAAGATCCACGCCGCCGGCTACTGCCTGGGCGGCACCCTGCTGGCGATTGCCGCCGCCGCGATGGCGCGTGACGGCGATGCGCGCCTGGCCTCGATCAGCCTGTTCGCCGCGCAGACCGACTTCACCGAGCCCGGCGAGCTGGGCCTGTTCATCGACGAGAGCCAGGTCAGCCTGCTCGAAGCCAAGATGGAGCAGACCGGCTACCTGAGCGCCACCCAGATGGCCGGCGCCTTCCAGATGCTGCGCTCGCAAGACCTGCTGTGGTCGCGGCTGATCAACGAGTATTTGCTCGGCGAACGTGCCCCGATGAACGACTTGATGGCCTGGAATGCCGACGCCACCCGCATGCCCGCGCGCATGCACTCGCAATACCTGCGCCGCCTGTTCCTGCACAACGATCTGGCGGCCGGCCGTTATCCGGTGCACGACAAGGCAGTGGCGCTGAGCGATCTGCACCTGCCCATCTTCATGGTCGGCACAGCCACCGACCATGTGGCGCCCTGGCGCTCGGTCTACAAGCTGCACCATCTGACCGAGGCCGAGATCACCTTCGCGCTGACCAGCGGCGGCCACAACGCCGGCATCGTCAGCCCGCCCGGCCATCCGCACCGCCACTATCAAATCCAGACCCAGGCCGAGCATGCCGGCTATGTGGCGCCCGACGACTGGCTGGCCGCCGCACCCCAGATCGAAGGCTCCTGGTGGCCTGCCTGGCAGGACTGGTTGGGCGTCCGCTCGGGCGCCAAGACCCAGCCGCCGCACACCGGCAGCAAGGCCTACCCGGCCGTCTGTGCGGCGCCCGGCACCTATGTTTTGGAGCGCTGATCATGACGTTCACACTGCAAGGCAAGAAGGGCCTGGTCGTTGGCATCGCCAATGAGCACAGCATCGCCTGGGGCTGCGCCCGCGCCTTCCGCGACGCAGGCGCTGAGCTGGCCGTGACCTGGCTCAACGACAAGGCCCACCCCTATGTCGCGCCACTGGCCGAACAGTTGCAGGCCGCCATTGCGATGCCGCTCGATGTTGAACAGCCCGGCCAGCTGGAGGCGGTATTCGAGGCCATCACCCACCAGTGGGGCCGGTTGGACTTTGTTTTGCACTCGATCGCCTTCGCGCCCAAGGACGATTTGCAGGGCCGCGTCACCGACTGTTCGCGCGAGGGCTTTGCCCGCGCGATGGACATCTCCTGCCACTCCTTCTTGCGCATGGCCCATCTGGCCGAGCCCTTGATGAGCCAGGGCGGCAGCCTGCTGACGATGAGCTATCTGGGCGCCGACGAGGTGGTGGCGAACTACGGAATGATGGGCCCGGTGAAGGCCGCGCTGGAGTCCAGCGTGCGCTACCTGGCCACCGAGCTGGGCCCGCAGGGCATTCGCGTCAACGCCGTGTCGCCGGGGCCGCTGGCCACGCGCGCCGCCTCGGGCATTGCCAGCTTCGACCAGCTGCTGGCGCGCGCGGCCGAAAACGCTCCGCTGCGCCGGCTGGTGGGCATTGACGAGGTCGGCGCGCTGGCCAGTTTTCTGGTCAGTGACGCAGCCCGCGCCATCACCGGTGACACGCTCTACGTCGACGCCGGTTTCCACATCCTCGGCTGAGCCATGAAGCGATTCACCCTGGCGCTGTGCACCGCGCTGCTGGTCGGCTGTGGTTCGCTGGCGCCGCCCCACCAGACCCCGCGTTTGCCGGTCGCCGCCGAGTATGCGCAGGCCGGGGCCGCCCAGGGCGCGACGGCGGCCAGTCTGGCCTGGCGCGACTACTTTCTAGACCCGCAGCTGCAGGCGCTGATCACCCAGGCGCTGGCCAACAACCGCGATCTGCGCCTGGCCGTGCTGCGCGTGGCCGAGGCGCGTGCCGCCTCCGGCATCCAAGCGGCGGAGCGCCTGCCCACCCTTGCCGCCCAGGCCAGCATGGAGCGCTCGCGTGTGCCGGCCGACTTGAACCTGACGCGCCAGCCGCTGCTGGCCAGCCAGTACCAGCTCGGGCTCGGCCTGGCGAGCTGGGAACCCGACTTCTGGGGCCGCCTGCGCAGCCTGCAAGACGCTGCGCTGCAGACCTATCTGGCCAGCGACGCGGCGCGCCAGGCCGTCGCCCTGGGCCTGATCGCCCAGGTGGCGAACAGCTATCTGGCGCTGCGCGAAATCGAAGAGCGTCTGGCCCTGGCGCGCCAGACCACGGCCAGCCGGGCCGAGACCTTGCGCATTTTCACGCGCCGGGTTGAGGTGGGCTCGACCTCGAAGCTGAACCTGACCCAGGTGCAGACGCTGCACACCCAGGCCCAGGCGCTGGGCTCACAGCTGGCGCAGGCGCGCGAGGCCCAAGTCCAGGTGCTGACCCAACTGGTTGGCGCGCCGCTGGACCTGCCGCCGTTCACCACACCGCTGCACGATATGCCGATGCTGGGCGAGTTGCGCGCCGGCCTGCCGGCCGAGTTGCTGCTGGCGCGGCCCGACATCATTGCCGCCGAGCACCAGCTGCGCGCCGCCCAGGCCAGCATTGGCGCCGCTCGCGCCGCCTTCTTTCCGCGCATCGCGTTGACCGCCGCGCTGGGCACGGCCAGTGCCGAGCTGGGCGGCCTGTTCGACGGCGGCAGCCTGGCCTGGACGTTCTCGCCGCGCATCACACTGCCCCTGTTCGACGGCGGTCGGCGCGAGCTGAACCTGAGCCTGACCGAGGCCCGCCGAGACATGGCCGTGGCCAGCTACGAAAAGACCGTGCAGGCGGCGTTCCGCGATGTCAATGACGCCCTTTCGGCGCGGCGCTGGCTGGCCGAGCAGGCGGGCATCGCCGATGCCGCGCTGGCCGCCCAAAGCGAACGCGCCCGCCTCTCGCAGCTGCGCTACGACAACGGCGCCGCCGCCTTCCTCGACGTGCTGGATGCCCAACGCGACTTGCTGGCTGCCGAGCAGCAGCGGGTGCAGATCCGCCGTGCGCTGCTGAGCAGCCGGGTGGCGTTGTACGCCGCCCTGGGCGGCGGCTCGCTGGCCCCAGCCAACCCCTGAAAGTTCGAGCATTCCATGGCCATCGACCTGAAGAAATCATTGATTCCCCTTGCCCTGGTGGCGGCGCTGCTGGTCGGCGGTGCCTATGCCTGGAAGGCCTTGCGCCCGACGGGCCCGGGTGAGGGCTTCGTCAGCGGCAACGGCCGTATCGAGGCGACCGAGATTGACGTGGCCACCAAGCTGCCCGGCCGCGTGAAGGACATCCTCGTGGACGAGGGCGACTTCGTCAGCGCCGGCCAGACCCTGGCCCATATGCAGGTGCAAAGCCTGGATGCGCAGCGCGACGAAGCCAGCGCCCGCCAGCAGCAGGCCATCACCGCCGTGGGCAGTGCCGAGGCCCAGGTGGCGGTGCGCGAGAGCGACCGCCAAGCCATCTTGGCCCTGGTGGTGCAGCGCGATGCCGAGCTCGACGCCGCGCAACATCGGCTGGCGCGCTCTGAGACCTTGGCGCGCGAGGGCGCGTCCTCGGTGCAGGAGCTGGATGACGACCGCACCCGCACCCGCAGCGTGCAGGCCGCCGTGCAGGCGGCCAAGGCGCAGGTCGATGCGGCCGGGGCAGCGATTGCCGCGGCCCGCACCCAGGTTGTTGGCGCACGCGCTGCGGTCAAGGCGGCCGAGGCCACCGTGGCCCGCATCAAGGCCGATCTGGACGACAGCACGCTCACCGCCCCGCGTGCTGGCCGCGTGCAGTACCGCATTGCCCAGCCGGGCGAGGTGCTGGCTGGTGGCGGCAAGCTGCTCAATCTGGTCGACCTGGCCGATGTCTATATGACCTTCTTCGTGCCCGAGCGCACCGCCGGCCGGCTGGCGCTGGGCAGCGAGGTGCATGTGGTCCTGGACACCGCGCCGCAGTACGTGATCCCGGCCAAGGTGTCCTTCGTCGCCAGCACGGCGCAGTTCACGCCCAAGACGGTGGAGACTGCCAGCGAACGACAAAAGCTGATGTTCCGCGTCAAGGCCAAGATCGACCGCGAGCTGCTGCTCAAGCATCTGACCCTGGTCAAGACCGGTCTGCCGGGCGTGGCCTGGTTGAAGCTTGATGAGCAGACCGCCTGGCCCGCTGAACTGGCGGTGAAAGTGCCGCAATGACCGAGCCAGTGGCGCGCCTGCTCGGGGTCAGCCTGCGGCACGGCAAGACGCTGGCGCTGGACGACGTCAGCCTGGACTTGCCGGGGGCCTGCAGAGTCGGTCTGATCGGTCCGGACGGCGTGGGCAAATCCAGCCTCTTGTCGCTGCTGGCCGGCGCGCGCGCGGTGCAGAGCGGGCGGGTCGAGGCGCTGGGCGGCGATATGGCCAGCACCGGCCACCGCAACAGTGTTTGCCCGCGTATCGCCTACATGCCCCAGGGCCTGGGCAAGAACCTCTACCCGACGCTGTCGGTTGAGGAGAACCTGCAGTTCTTCGGCCGCCTGTTCGGCCACGACGGGCCCGAGCGGCGTCGCCGCATCGACGCGTTGACGGCCAGCACCGGCCTGAAAGCCTTTCTGGCGCGGCCGGCGGGCAAGCTGTCGGGCGGCATGAAGCAAAAGCTCGCCCTGTGCTGCGCGCTGATCCACGACCCCGACCTGCTGATTCTTGACGAGCCGACCACCGGTGTCGATCCACTGTCGCGCGCGCAGTTCTGGGAGCTGATCGACCGCATCCGCACCGAGCGCCCACAGATGAGTGTGATCGTGGCCACCGCCTACATGGAAGAGGCCGACCGCTTCGACTGGCTGGTGGCCATGGACGCCGGCCGCGTGCTGGCCTGCGGCACGCCGGCCGAGCTGCACCAGCGCACCGGCACCGACACGCTGGAAGCCGCCTTCATCGCCCTGCTGCCCGAGGCCAGACGTCGCGGCCATCAGGCCGTGATCGTGCCGCCGCTGGCCGAGGAGCGCGCGCCGCAGATCGCCATCGAGGCCAACGGCCTGACCATGCGCTTCGGCGACTTCACCGCCGTTGACCATGTGGACTTCCGCATCCGCCGCGGCGAGATCTTCGGCTTTCTGGGCTCCAATGGCTGCGGCAAGTCCACCACCATGAAGATGCTGACCGGTCTGCTGCCGGCCAGCGAGGGCCAGGCCTGGCTGTTCGGTCAGGTGGTCAACAGCGGCGACATCGCCACGCGCCGACGCGTGGGCTATATGTCGCAGGCCTTCTCGCTCTATGGCGAGCTGACGGTGCGCCAGAACCTGGTGCTGCACGCGCGCCTGTTCGAGGTGCCCGAGGGCGAGGTTGCCGCGCGGGTGGATGAAATGGTCCAGCGCTTCGGCCTGGGCGAAGCGCTGGACAGCCTGCCCGAGGGGCTGCCGCTGGGCATACGCCAGCGCCTGTCGCTGGCGGTGGCGATGGTGCACCGGCCCGAGCTGCTGATCCTGGACGAGCCGACCTCGGGTGTCGACCCGGTCGCGCGCGACCTGTTTTGGCAGCTGATGATTGATCTGGCCCGCCAGGACGGCGTGACCATCTTCATCTCCACCCACTTCATGAACGAGGCCCAGCGCTGCGATCGCATCTCGCTGATGCATGCCGGCCGCGTGTTGGTCAGCGATCGGCCCGAGGCGCTGGTGCAGCGGCGCGGCGCGGCCAGCCTGGAGCAGGCCTTCATCGCCTACCTGAAGGAGGCGGCCGGGGACAGCACCCCGCCCGCCGAAGAGGTGCCCGCCGCGCCCGCTGCAGCCGCTGTGACAAGACCCGACCCCAAGCCGCAACGCCGCCGCAGCTTCAGCCTGGCCCGGGCGCTGAGCTACTCCCTGCGCGAGGCCTTGGAGCTGCGGCGCGACCCGGTGCGCGCAACCCTGGCCCTGCTGGGCACGGCGATCCTGATGTTCATCATCGGCTACGGCATCAG
>JBBQKT010000181.1:0-7439 GCA_038327205.1 Burkholderiales bacterium
ACAGCAAATTTCATCGACCGAAGTGCGCGAGCTGGCCTCGCGCGGCGAGGACATCAGCCCCTTTGTGGGCGCGGCGGTGGCCGGGTACATTACTCAGCACCGTCTTTACAAAGTGAGTAAGTAAGGCATGGACATTCGTAAATTGCAGCGCGCCATCGTGGATGGCTTGGAAGATGTGAAGGGCCAGAACATCGTGGTCTTCAACACCGAGCATTTGTCGCCGCTGTTCGAGCGCGTCATCATCGCCTCGGGCACCAGCAACCGGCAGACCAAATCGCTGGCCTCCAGCGTGCGCGAAACGGTCAAGGACCGTGGCATGCAGGTGCACCGCATGGAAGGCGAAGAGAACGGCGAATGGATCATTGTGGATTGCGGCGCCGCCGTTGTTCACGTGATGCAGCCCGCGATCCGCGACTACTACCACCTCGAAGAGCTGTGGGGCGACAAGCCGGTCAAGATCAAGCTGGGTGACTCGACCACCAAGCTGGTGAAGGCGTCTGAAGAAGACGACGAAGGTGTCAAAAAGTCGCCGACCAAAAAGGTCGCGGTCAAGAAGATCACCGCAAAGACGGCGGCTGCGAAGTCGGCTGAAAAGTCACCTGCCGCCAAGACTGCCCGCGCTGCGGCGACCAAGACGCCGGTCAAAACTGTGGTGAAGAAGGGCGCCGTCACCCGCGAAGTGGGCATGAAGACGCCTGCCACCCAGGTGTTCAAGGTTGGCACGGCCAAGCCTTCGGTCAAGAAGGCCGATGTGAAAAAGGCTGCGGCAACGAAAAAGCCTGCGGCCTCCAGGCCAGCGCGCAAGACCACGCCGCGCGTTTGATGTGCGGCTGATCCTGGTCGCCGTCGGCCAGCGCCAGCCGGCCTGGGCCGACACCGCCTACGAGGATTTCGCCAAGCGTTTTCCGCCCGAGATGCGGCTTGAACTGAAGGCGGTCAAGGCGGAGACGCGGGGCAGCAAGACGGCCGAGCAATTGATGGCCGCCGAAGCCACCCGCATTGAGGCCGCGCTTCCGAAAGGCGTGCGCCGCGTCATCCTCGATGAGTTTGGCGAACGTCGCACCAGCAAGGCCCTGGCCGATCGGATGACCCTGTGGATGGGCGATGGCCGCGATGTGGCGCTGATCATCGGCGGCCCGGATGGGCTGCTGCCCGCGCTCAAAGCCACCGCCGATGAGACCCTGCGTTTGTCTGACCTGACCCTGCCCCATGCTTTTGCCCGCGTGCTGCTGGCCGAGGGGTTGTACCGTGCCTGGACGGTGATGAACAACCATCCTTACCACCGCGAATAAGCATGCCCCACGACTTCATCTACCTCGCCTCCCAAAGCCCGCGTCGCCGTGAGTTGCTGACTCAACTGGGTGTGCGCTACGAACTGCTGTTGGCCGATGAACACGAAGACGCCGAGGCGCTGGAGGCACTGATTCCTGGCGAGTTGCCCGAGGCCTATGTGGCGCGGGTGACCGAGGCCAAGCTTGACGCCGCGATTGCACGGCTCGTCGCGCGCGGACTACCCGCCGCGCCGATCCTGTGTTCGGACACCACGGTGGCGGTGGCCGCGCAAATCCTCGGCAAGCCGGCCGATGCGGCCGATGCGTTCAAGACCCTCACCCTGCTGTCCGGCCGCCAGCACCGCGTCATCACCGCCGTGGCGCTGGGCGATCCCACCGATCAAACACGGCGCAGTGCGGTGCTGAATGTGTCGGCGGTCGAGTTCGCGCCCATCTCGGACGCGCAATTGCGCCGCTATGTGGACAGCGGCGAGCCTTTCGGCAAGGCCGGCTCTTATGCCATCCAAAGCCAGGCTGCCGCCTGGGTGAGGCACATCAGCGGCAGTTACTCGGGCATCATGGGCCTGCCCTTGTATGAGACAGCGCAAATGCTTCAGCAATGGGATGTGCGTTTTTGAGAGCGACGACGATGGAAGACATCCTGATCAATTGGACGCCGCAAGAAACACGGGTCGCCGTTGTCGAGAACGGCGCGGTGCAGGAGCTGCACATTGAACGCACCTTGGAGCGTGGCCTCGTCGGCAATGTCTACCTCGGCAAGGTGGCCCGTGTGCTGCCGGGCATGCAGTCTGCCTTCATCGACATCGGGCTGGAGCGCGCGGCGTTTTTGCATGTCGCCGATCTGCATGTCAACGGTGCCCCGGCACAAGTGCGCGGCAACCTTGCAGAAGGGGTGACGCCTACGCCGATTGAGCGGCTGGTTTTCGAGGGGCAGGCGCTGACGGTGCAAGTCATCAAGGACCCGATTGGCAGCAAGGGCGCGCGGCTGTCGGCGCAGATCAGCATTGCCGGGCGGATGCTGGTGTTTTTGCCGCAGGACGACCACATCGGCATCTCGCAAAAAATCGGCTCACACGAGGCCCGCGAGGCCTTGCGGGCGCGCATGCAATTGCTGGTCGGCAAGCCTGAAGACGGGCTTGGCGGTGGCTTCATCCTGCGCACCAATGCCGAAGACGCGACCGACGACGAGCTCGGTGCCGACATTGCCTATTTGCGCAAGACCTGGGCCACCATCCGCGAGCGGGCCAAGAACAAGCCGCCCGGGAGCATGCTGCACCAGGACCTGAGCCTGGTCGAGCGGGTGCTGCGCGATTTGGTCAGCGAGCGCACCGCCCATGTCCGCATCGACTCTCAGCTGCAGTTTGATGTGTTGCACGGCTTTGGCGATCTTTTCATGCCGGCGGCCGTCGCCAAACTGGCCCATTACAAGGGTGAGCGGCCAATTTTTGACTTGCACAATATCGACGCTGAACTGGCGCGGGCGCTGGCGCGACGGGTCGATCTGAAGTCGGGTGGTTATCTGGTCATCGACCAGACCGAGGCAATGACCACCGTGGATGTGAACACCGGCGGCTTTGTCGGCGCGCGCAATTTTGACGACACCATTTTCAAGACCAACCTGGAAGCCGCTGGGGCCATCGCCCGCCAGCTGCGTTTGCGCAATCTGGGCGGCATCATCATTGCCGACTTCATCGACATGACCCGCGAAGAGCACAAGACGGCCGTGCTGTCCGAGTTTCGCAAGCAACTCGCCAAAGATCGCACCAAGGTGACGGTGGGCGGTTTCACCCAACTCGGCCTGGTTGAGATGACGCGCAAGCGCACCCGTGAATCGCTGGCCCGCATGCTGTGCGAGCCTTGCCCCACTTGTGAAGGCCGCGGCCAGATCAAGACCGCGCGCAGCGTCTGCTACGACATCATGCGAGAAATCCTGCGCGAGGCCCGCCAGTTCAGCCCCAAGGAATTCCGTGTCGTTGCGGCCGCCAATGTGGTGGAGATGCTGCTCGACGAGGAGAGCCAGCACTTGGCCGGACTGTCGGATTTCATCGGCAAACCGATCTCGTTGACGGCCGAGCCCGCCAACCAGACGGAGCATTACGACATCGTGCTGCTTTGAACCAGCGGCGTCTTTGCGGGTTTCTGTCCTACGAAGTCGGCCGTGGCCCTGCGGCAAAATGCAGTATGTAGCCTGAATGAGACTGATGACTTTGATGCCTTTCACGATTTTCCGCCGTCTTGTGCTTGCCGCAGCGGCCGTGGTGCTGCCAATTTCGGCTTTCGCCCAGTTCCGCGTCGAAATTTCCGGCGTGGGCGGCTCGCAACTGCCGATCGCGATTGCGGACTTCCGCGATGAGGCGCGGGCCGGCCAGCCGGTGGCGGCCATCATCCGCGCCGATCTGGAGCGCAGCGGGCAGTTCCGCATCGTCGATGCGCCGTCTACCACTGTGCTGTTCGAGGGCAGCCTGCCGGTCTACCCCGACTGGCGCATCCGCAATGCCGACGCGCTGGCGGGCGGATCGGCCGCACGGCTGGCCGATGGCCGGGTCGATCTGCGTTTCAAGCTGTGGGACGTGGTCAAGGGCCAGGATTTGGGCGGCGAGGCGCAGGCGGTGCCGGCCGACGACGTGCGCCTCGGCGCGCACCGGATTGCCGACACGATCTATCAAAAGCTGACCGGCGAGCGCGGCGTGTTCGCCACCCGCATGGCCTATGTCACCAAGGCCGGTGGGCGCTATACCCTGCGAATTTCCGATGCCGATGGCGAGGGCGGCCAGGTCGCCTTGGCAAGCCCTGACCCCATCATCTCGCCGGCCTGGTCGCCCAACGGGCACGAACTGGCCTATGTGTCGTTTGAGACGCGCAAGGCCGTCGTCTGGATTCAGGATCTATCCACCGGCAAGCGCCGTGTCGTGGCCAATTTTCGCGGCACCAACAGCGCCCCGGCTTTCTCGCCCGACGGTCAGCAACTGGCGCTCAGCTTGTCGCGTGAGGGCGGCTCGCAGCTGTTTGTGATGAACCGCGACGGCAGCGGCGTCAAGCGACTGACGCAGAGCGCGGCCATCGATACCGAGCCGGTGTTCACGCCCGACGGCAAGCAGCTTTATTTCGTCAGCGATCGCGGCGGCAGCCCGCAGGTGTACCGCATGCCCGTCAGCGGCGGCACGCCCGAACGGGTGACCTTTACCGGCAGCTACAACATTAGCCCGGCCATCAGCCCTGACGGCCGCACGCTGGCTTTTGTCACCCGCCAGGGCGGTGGCACATTCCGCCTGTGCGTGATGGACATCGCCACTGGGAGCGTCGCTCAGATCAGCGACACCAACGACGATGAAAGCCCGAGCTTTTCGCCCAATGGCCGACTTTTGGTCTACGCCACCCGCACCGGCGGCCGTGATGTCCTCGTGACCAGCACGCTGGACGGCAAGATCAAGGCCAAGTTGATCTCGACCCTGGCCGATGTGCGGGAGCCGACCTGGGGTCCGTTTACAAAGTGAAACCTCCTACGCGGCATCATTGCTGGTCGGTTTGGTCGACAGATTTTTGAGTTGTAAGACAATCAGTGCCTTGATTTACGCCGTGGACTTGCTTGCATGCTGCGGTGCCGTTTGTCAATTTGGAGTTAACCCGATGAAACTGAGCCAATTCGCCCTCGCCGTTTTTGCAACTGCCGCCCTGGCTGGTTGCGCTTCGTCCGTGAAGCTTGACGACCCCGCGCCGGTTGAAAACCGCAGCGTCACGCCGACAGCCTCCAACAACGCCGGCGGTGCCGTGGCGACGCCGATGGCCGAGTCCAAGGTTGCGACCGTTGATCTGGGCGCGCAACTGACGGCGGCCGTGGCCAGCCAGCGCGTGGTGTTGTTTGACTTCGACAGCTATGTCGTCAAGGACGAGTACAGCAGCCTGCTGAACGCCCACGGCAAGCGTCTGGCCAACGACCGCAAAATCGCTTTGAACCTCGAAGGTCACACCGATGAGCGTGGCGGGCGTGAATACAACCTGGCGCTGGGTCAAAAGCGTGCCGAGGCTGTGGCCAAGTCCTTGAGCTTGCTGGGTGTGCCTGCAGCGCAAGTAGAGCCGGTCAGCTACGGCAAAGAGCGTCCCGCCGTGCAGGGCAATGACGAAGCCGCCTGGGCGAAGAACCGCCGCGTCGAGTTGAAGGACAAGTGAGATGACGGGCCTGAGTGCTTGGCGTTCCGGACATTCTGCACGTTTGGCGGCGCTGGCCACGGCCGCACTGCTGAGCGTGTCGGCCCATGCCGCGCTGTTTGAAGATGATGATGCCCGCAAAGCCATCCTCGATCTGCGCGGAAAAATTCAGCAAAACGAAGATGCGCAGCGCCTGCGCGCCGAGCAGATCGGCACCCAGTTGCAAGATCAGCTCGGCCCCTTGCGCCGCAGCATGCTCGACCTGAATGGCCAGATCGAGCTTTTGCGCGGCGAGATCGCCAAGCTGCGCGGCCAGAACGAAACGCTGGCGCGCGATGTGTCTGAACTGCAGCGCAAGTTGAACGATCAGACGGCCTCGCTGGACACCCGCTTGAAGCCGCTGGAGCCGCAAAAAGTAGCGCTTGATGGGCGTGAGTTCCAGGTCGAGCCGGAAGAGCGCCGTCAGTACGAGGCCGCAATGGGCCTGGTGCGGCGCGGTGACTTTGCCGAAGCAGCCACCGCCTTGGCCAGCTTCCAGCGCCGCTTTCCGGCCAGTGGTTACAGCGATTCCGTCCGCTTTTGGCTGGGCAATGCGCAGTATGGCCGGCGCGACTACAAGGAAGCGATCGCCACCTTCAAGGCGTTCATCAGCGGCAACCCGGAGCACCCACGTGCTGCCGAGGCGTTGCTGGCTTTGGCCAACTGCCAGATCGAGTTGAAGGACGGCAAATCGGCCCGCCGCAGCCTCGACGACCTGATCAAGCTCTACCCCGGCACCGAGGCCGCGCAAGCGGGCAAGGAACGACTGGCTTCGTTGAGGTGAGCGGGTCGGACGTTGATGCAGAACGCCGTTTCGGTGGCTTGCGCAGGCTTTACGGGGACTCGTCTTATCAGCGTCTGCGCGGCGCTCATTTCGCCGTTGTCGGCCTGGGCGGTGTTGGCTCCTGGGTGGTTGAAGCGCTGGCCCGTTCGGGCGTTGCCGGCTTGACCTTGATCGATCTGGACAATGTGTCTGAATCGAACATCAACCGGCAGATCCAGGCGCTTGGCAGCACGGTGGGCATGGCCAAGGCCGAGGCCTTGCGGCTGCGCATCGCTGACATCCATCCCGCCTGTGTGGTGACGGTGATTGAGGAGTTCGTCGATGAGACGAATTGGCCTGCGCTGCTGAACGGTGCGGCTGTTGACGGCTTGGTCGATGCCTGCGATCAGGTTCGCGCCAAGGCGGTGCTGGCCGCGTGGGCGAGGGCGCAGGCCCTGCCTTTCGTGACGGTTGGCGCGGCCGGTGGCAAACGCGAGCCGCATCGCTTGCAGATTGAGGATCTGGCCGATGTGACTCATGACCCGTTGCTCGCCTCGTTGCGACAGCGCTTGCGCAAGGACTATGCAGCGCCCGGTGGAAAGTCAGGCGGTAAATCCGGCAAGTTGGGCGTTGCCTGTGTGTTCTCGCGTGAACCGGTTCATCTGCCCGTGGCCGCCGAGGGCGAAGCGTGCGATGTCGATGGCAGCCTCAACTGCCATGGCTACGGCTCAAGCGTTGCGGTGACAGCCAGCTTCGGCATGGCAGCTGCGGCCGAGTTGCTTAAAAGTTTTTTGCTGCCTCCTTGCGGCAATTAAAAACCTCGTTCTATAATCTAAGGCTTGCCTAACGGCGGGTCGTTAGCTCAGTCGGTAGAGCACCGGACTTTTAATCCGATGGTCGCTGGTTCGAACCCAGCACGACCCACCAAGCTTGAAAAAGCGGGAAGCATGTGTTTCGGGGGCTCTTAGCTCAGTTGGTAGAGCAGCGGACTCTTAATCCGTAGGTCGAGTGTTCGAGTCACTCAGGGCCCACCACCGAATCTCATTGACACACCGACGCATTGTTGAATGCATGGGTTCTTAGCTCAGCTGGTAGAGCAGCGGACTCTTAATCCGTAGGTCGACAGTTCGAATCTGTCAGGACCCACCAAAAATTAAGATTGAAAAAATGGACTTGTCGCGAGGCAAGTCCATTTTTTT
>JBBQKT010000182.1:0-7359 GCA_038327205.1 Burkholderiales bacterium
GCCGTTGGTGATCCACATCTTGCTGCCGTTGAGCAGGTAGACGCCGCCCTTGTCTTCCGCCTTCAGCTTCATTGAAAGCACGTCCGAGCCGGCACCCGGCTCGCTCATCGCCAGCGCGCCGACATGCTCGCCGCTGATCAGATTGGGCAGATACTTTTTGCGCTGCGCATCGCTGCCGTTGCGCTTGATCTGGTTGACGCAGAGATTGCTGTGGGCGCCGTAGCTCAGACCCACCGAGGCCGAAGCCCGGCTGATCTCTTCCATCGCGATCATGTGGGCCAGATAACCCATGGCCGCGCCGCCGTACTCTTCGCCGACGGTGATGCCCAGCACGCCCAGCTCGCCCATTTTTTGCCAAAGATCCATCGGGAACTGATCGCTGCGATCAATTTCCGCCGCACGCGGGGCGATCTCGGCTTGCGCAAACGCATGGACCGCGTCGCGCAGCGCGTCGATGTCTTCACCGAGTTGGAAGTTCAGGCCGGGCAGGTTGTTCATCGAAGTCTCCGAGTCATCTAATAAATGGGGTCAGAGTCAATTTTCCGTTTGATCTGCTGACCCGGTTGACGTTAACGTCAACCAATCCGCAATGTTACCGGCCTTGGCAATAACCGCCCTTACAAAAAGCGTTCCAACAGCCGCTTCGAGGCCCGATCGAGCGCCAAACGGTCCGGGATGATGAACTGGATGCCGTGGCTGCTGGCGATCAGCAGGCGGCCATCGGGCAGGCGGCGGATGTCTTCTTCGGTGCGCAGGATGAAGTCGGCCTCACCGCGGTCGGTTTCCACCGTCCACTGGCTCGGCGTTGAAAACGTCGAGACCGCTTTCAGGCGCAGCACGGTGGGGATGAAGTCGCGGCTGGCGAGCTCGGCTTGAAGCAGGGCCTGATCGGCCGTCGACAGGTCAGCCAGGCGCTCGATCCAGGCGAGTTCATGGCCGTCGGTGCCAACCAGGCTGAGCCCCTCGTCGGGGGCCGAGATCGGGTGGGCACGCACCGGGCTGATGCCGATGTGCTCGGCCCCGTCGCTCGCGATCAGCACGAGGCGACCAAAGGCGTTGCGGAACAGGGATTGGTAGGGACTGTTGCTCATGCTCCCACCTCAGCTGTATGGGCCGCTGTGTGCGCATTCGGGATGGCCACGCTGGCCACCGGCGCTTCGGGCTCCGAGCCATCGTCCAACTCATTGCGTCGCACCTGCGCCTCGTAGAGCCGCCAGTACGCGCCCTGCCGGGCCATCAGCTCGTCATGCGGCCCGACTTCAACCACCTGCCCGCGGTCCATCACCACCAGCCGATCGGCCTTGCGCAAGGTCGAAAGCCGATGGGCGATGGCAATCGTCGTGCGGCCCTGCACCAGGTTGTCGAGCGCCTTTTGAATCTCTTTTTCGGTCTCGGTATCGACCGAGGACGTGGCCTCGTCGAGGATCAACAGGCGCGGATTGATCAGCAAGGCGCGGGCGATGGAGATGCGCTGGCGCTCGCCGCCGGACAGACCCTGGCCGCGCTCGCCGACCAAGGAGTCATAGCCCTGCGGCAGGCGCAGGACGAACTCATGCGCGTTGGCGGCGCGGGCGGCAGCGACGATCTCTTCCCGCGTGGCCTCGGGCTTGCCGTAGGCGATGTTCTCGGCGATGGTGCCGAAGAACAGGAAGGGTTCCTGCAGCACCAGGCCAATGTGGCGGCGATAGTCGGCCACGGCGATGCGGCGCAGGTCGGTGCCGTCGATGCGGATCGAGCCCTCGGTCACGTCGTAGAAACGGCAGATCAGATTGACCAGGGTGCTCTTGCCCGAGCCGCTGTGGCCAACCAGGCCAATCATCTCGCCGGGCTTGATGTCCAGGCTCAACCCACGGATGACGGCGCGGTTGCCGTAGCGGAAGCCGATGTCCTGAATCTGGATGCCGCCGGTGACGTTTTCCAGCTTCACCGGGTTGACCGGCTCGGGCACGTTGGATTGATGGTCAAGGATGTCAAAAATCCGCTTCGCGCCGGAAGCAGCCTTTTGCGTCACCGACACGATGCGGCTCATTGAATCCATCCGGCCATAAAAGCGGCCAATGTAGGCGATGAAGGCGGTCAGGGTACCCACCGTGATGTTCTGGTGCGAGACCAGGTAGATGCCGTAGGCCCAGACCACCAGCAAACCCATTTCGGTCAGCAGGGACACCGTCGGGCCGAACAGGCTCCAGGTCTTGTTCAGCTTGTCGTTGACCAGCAGGTTGTGCTGATTGGCATCGCGGAAGCGGGTCGCCTCGCGCCGCTCCTGGGCAAAGGCCTTGACGACGCGAATGCCAGGAATGGTGTCGGCCAGCACCGAGGTGACCTCACCCCAGACGCGGTCGATCTTCTCGAAGCCGGTGCGCAGCCGGTCGCGCACCAGATGGATCATCCAGGCGATAAAAGGCAGGGGCACCAGGGTGGCCAGCGCCAACCAGGGGTTGATCGAGAACAGGATCAGCGCCGTCATGCCCAGCATCAGCACGTCGGTGATGAAGTCCAGCGCGTGCAGGGACAAAAATACGCTGATGCGGTCGGTCTCCGAGCCGATCCGGGCCATCAGGTCGCCGGTGCGCTTGTTGCCGAAAAAGTCCAGCGACAGACCCAGCAGATGATCGAAGGTGGCGGTGCGCAGGTCGGCGGCGATGCGCTCGGACGCCAGCGCCAGGATGTAGGTCTTGGCCCAGCCCAGCAGCCACGACACCAGGGCCGCGCCGAGCAGGCCGCTCAGGTACAGGCCCACCAGCATCGGGTCAATCTGCTTGCCCGCCTGAAACGGGATCAGTACGTTGTCCATCAAGGGCATGAACAGATACGGCGCCACCAGGGTTGCGCCGGTCGCGCCCAACATCAGCGCAAAACCCAGGGCCAGCTGGCCTTGATAGGGCCGGGCAAAGCGCCACAAGCGCAGCAGCACCCAGGTGGATGGCGGCGTGTGCAGTTCGCGCTCGCAGGTGGGGCATTGCTCACTGTCGGCGGGCAGCGGGGCTTTGCAACTGGGGCAGAAGCTGACGTCCTCGGCCTCGGCTTGCACTTCGTCGTTGCGGCGCTCGAACACCTCCTGCCAGCGCTGGGCCTGCAAATTCATTTGCAAGGTGAAGCGCCAGACCGCCAGGCGCTCGGTCGGCGTGACCAACTCCAGGCTGCCGACGCCGGCATGGTCGTGGATGCGCATGGCCATGTCGGGCCGCAAGGTCCAATCGGTCCAGGCTGCGGTGGCCGGATCCCAGGCCAACAGCCGTTGATTGGTCAGCACCAGCAGGCCCCGCGCAAAGCGGGTTTGCGAGTCCAGGTCAACCTCCAGCGGGGCGACAACGTTCTCTTCGCTGGTCAACCGGGCTTGCAGGGCCGCCCACTCGGGGTGCTGCTGGACCGAACTTTCAGCGGATGGGGAGAGCGTTTGCATTGTGTTTTTGTACCTTCGAGCTTGGGCAGGATTTTCACCCATGCTGTGCAGCATCAGGCCAACGCGCACGAAATGTCACCTGTCAATCTGAGCGCACAATCCCACGTCGCCTCATTCAGCCCTCCAGCATTCGGCCCTGATCAGGCCCGCCACCCATGAGCAAGCAAGAAAATATCCAGTTGCTGCGCGTCAATTATTTGCGCGGCCCGAATATGTGGACCTACCGGCCGGTGCTGGAGGTTTGGCTCGATCTGGGGGCGCTGGAAGAATTTCCGAGCAACCTGCTCGACGGTTTTACCGACCGCATGACGGCCGCCCTGCCTGCGCTGATCGAACACCACTGCGGTGTCGGCGAGCGGGGTGGCTTTTTGCAACGCCTGGTGGAAGGCACCTGGATGGGCCATGTGCTGGAGCACATCGTCATCGAGCTGCTCAATCTGGCGGGCATGCCGACCGGCTTCGGCCAGACCCGCAGCACGTCGAAGACCGGCGTTTACCGCATGGTGTTCCGCGCCCGTGACGAACAGGTGGCCCGCTCGGCCCTGGCCGAAGGCCATGCCTTGCTGATGGCCACCATCAACAGCGAGCCCTTTGATGTCGCCGCCGCCGTGGCCCGGGTGCGCGACAAGTTGGATGACTGCTACCTCGGCCCGTCCACCGCAGCCATCGTCGCCGCCGCCACCGACCGCCGCATCCCGCACATTCGCCTGAATGACGGCAACCTGGTGCAGCTCGGCCACGGGGCCCGCCAGCGCCGCATCTGGACGGCTGAAACCGACATGACCAGCGCAATTGCAGAGGGCATCGCCAGCGACAAGGACCTGACCAAGTCCCTGCTCAAAGCCTGCGGCGTGCCGGTGCCCGAAGGTGTGGCCGTGAGCAGCGCCGAAGCCGCCTGGGACGCCGCCGAAAGCCTGGGCCTGCCGGTGGTGGTGAAGCCGTCGGATGGCAACCACGGCCGCGGCGTCACGCTTGACCTGAACAACCGCGAGGACGTGATCTCGGCCTTCAAACTGGCCGAACAGCATGGCTCCGAGGTGCTGGTGGAGCGCTATATCCCCGGCAACGAACACCGGCTGTTGGTCGTTGGCGGCCGCGTGGTGGCCGCTGCGCGCGGCGAGGTGGCTTATGTGCACGGCGACGGCGTGGCCACGGTGCTGGAGCTGGTTGACCAGCAAATCAACTGTGACCCGCGTCGCGGCCTGACCGAAGACTTCCCGCTGAACCGGCTGAACATCGCCGAAGACGGCGTGGTCTTGCTCGACCTAGAGCGCCAGGGCCTGACGATGAGCGCGGTGCCCACCGCCGGGCAGCGGGTGCTGATCCAGCGCAACGGCAATGTCAGCATCGACTGCACGGCCGATGTCCACCCCGAGGTGGCCCATATGGTGGCCCTGGCCGCACGGGTGATCGGTCTGGACATTGCGGGCATTGACGTGGTGGCCGAAGACATCAGCCAACCCCTGCACGCGCAAAACGGCGCGGTCGTCGAAGTAAACGCCGGGCCAGGCCTCTTGATGCACCTGAAGCCGGCCGAGGGAATGCCCCAGCCGGTCGGCAAGGCCATCATCGACCACCTGTTTGCCGAGGACGAAAGCGGCCGCATCCCCATCGTCGGTGTGGCCGGATCGCAGGGCGCGAAGACAGTGACGCGGCTGGTGGCGTGGCTGCTGCACCTGAACGGCCGGCATGTGGGCCTGGCCTGCCGCGATGGCCTGTTTCTGGGCACCCGCCGGGTCGAAAAGCAATCCAGCGGTCGCTGGGATGCCGCCCACCGCCTGCTGATGAACCGCGGCGTTGACGCCGTGGTGATCGAGAACAGCGCCGCGTCCATCCTGCGTGACGGCCTGGCCTATGACCGCTGCCATGTGGGCGTGGTGATGGACATGGACATGACGGGGGACAACCGCACCGAGCTGGCCGACTTCGATGTGCAAGACGAGAACCAGCTCTACAAGGTGCTGCGCACGCAAATCGACGTGGTGTTGAGCGAGGGCGTGGCGGTGCTGAACGCAGCGGTGCCCCGGCTGCTGGAGATGGCCGAGCTGAGTGATGGCGAAGTCGTGTTGTATGCGCTGGAAGCCGCCGAACCTGCTTTGGCCGCCCACCGCGCCCAGGGCGGCCGGGCGGTGTTCTTGCAGGGCGGCGCCGCGGTGCTGGCGCAGGGTCAGTCAGAAACCGTGGGGGCCAATGTGGATGCGCTGCTGAAGCGATTTGCCAAGGCACTGCCCGATGCAGCGAGCCAGGCAGAAGCCGACGCCGGCACGGTGCTGGCTGCCGTGGCCACCGCCTGGGCGCTGAACATCTCGCCTGAACTGATCTCGGCCGGCATGGATACCTTTGTGCCCGAGCTGCAGGCCGCGCACGCCACGGCCACCGCCTGATTCAAATAAGAACCGTACGAAAGCGCCCCAAAAAATGGAAGTCTCACGCACACGCGCTCTTCGCGGCCCGAATATGTGGAGCCGCCACACCGCCATCGAAGCCGTCGTCCATTGCGACGGCGCCGAAGCCTCGATCACCGAGTTGCCCGGCTTTGAAGCCCGCCTGCGCGCGCTCTTCCCCAGCATCGGCCCGCTGCGCCCCGCCAGCAGCGCCAAGACGCCAATCTCTTTGGCCCATGTGCTGGAACAGGCCGCACTGTCGCTGCAAGCACAGGCCGGTTGCCCGGTGACCTACAGCCACACGCACGCCACGTCCGAGGCCGGCACTTACCAAGTCATCGTTGAATACAGCGAAGAAGACGTCGGCCGCCTGGCATTTGCCGAGGCCTGCCTGCTGGTGGAAGCGGCGCGCGACGGCACGAGCAGCTTTGACGCCGATGCCACCCTGGCCAAATTGCGCGAGATGGACGAAGACGTGCGCCTCGGCCCCTCGACCGGCTCCATCGTCGATGCGGCCGTGGCACGTGGCGTGCCCTTCCGCCGGCTCACCCAGGGCAGCCTGGTGCAGTTTGGTTGGGGTGCCAAACAGCGCCGCATCTGGGCCGCCGAGGTGGACGCCACCTCGGCCGTGTCCGAGTCGATTGCGCAGGACAAAGACCTCAGCAAGCGGCTGTTGCGATCAGCCGGCGTGCCCGTGCCCGTCGGCGCGCTGGTCAGCACCCCCGAGGAGGCCTGGACTGTGGCGCTGGAGATCGGCCTGCCGGTGGTGGTGAAGCCGCAGGACGGCAACCAGGGCAAGGGCATCACCGTCAATGTTGCCTCGCAGGAGCACATGGCCATCGCCTACAAGGCGGCCGACGAGATCGGCCATGTGATGGTCGAAAAGTTCCTGCCCGGCAGCGACTACCGGCTGCTGGTGGTAGGCGACAAGCTGATTGCCGCCGCCCGCCGCGACCCACCGCATGTCATCGGCGACGGCCTGTTGAGCGTCAAGCAGTTGGTCGACAAGGTGAATGCCGACCCAAAGCGCGGCGATGGCCATGCCACGTCTCTCACAAAAATCCGCTTCGACGACATCGCCGTTGCCCGCTTGGGACTGCAGGGTCTGACGCCCGAGTCGGTGCCCGACAAGGGCCGCCGGGTGATCCTGCGCAACAACGCCAACCTGTCCACCGGCGGCACCGCCACCGATGTGACCGATGACGTGCACCCCGAGGTGGCCGCCCGCGCGATTGCCGCCGCGCAAGTCGTCGGCCTGCATGTCTGCGGTGTGGACATCGTGGCCGAAGGCGTGCTGCGCCCGCTGGAAGAGCAGAGTGGCGGCGTCGTTGAAGTCAATGCCGCACCAGGCCTGCGCATGCACCTGAGCCCAAGCTACGGCAAGGGCCGCAATGTCGGCGAGGCCATCATTGCGCACCTCTACGGCCACGGCCACAAGAGCGAGGACGGCCGCATTCCGGTCGTTGCCGTCACCGGCACCAATGGCAAGACGACCACCTCGCGGCTGATCGCCCATCTGTTCGCCACCTGTGGGCTCAAAGTCGGCATGACCAACACCGACGGCGTCTACAT
>JBBQKT010000183.1:0-7307 GCA_038327205.1 Burkholderiales bacterium
GGGCGACGCGAAGATGATCGACATGATGGTCGCGACGCTGACTGATCCGTTCGGTGTCGGCCACATGGGCATCACGGCCGAGAACCTGGTCACCAAATGGGGCATCACGCGTGAGGAACAGGACGCGCTGGCGGTCGAGTCACACCGCCGCGCCGCAGCGGCGATTGCCGAGGGGCGGTTCAAGTCGCAGATCGTGCCGATCGTCAAGCAGACCCGCAAGGGCGATGTCACCTTCGATACCGACGAGCATGTGAAGGCCGGCACCACCATGGAGACGCTGGCCAAGATGAAGCCGGCCTTCAAGAAGGACGGCTCGGTGACGGCAGGCAACGCCTCGGGCATCAATGACGGCGCGGCCTTCTTCGTGCTGGCCGATGCGGCCGTGGCGGCGGCGGCGGGCCACAAACCGATGGCGCGGCTGGTGTCTTATGCCGTGGCCGGCGTGCCCAACGAGATCATGGGCGAAGGCCCGATCCCGGCCACCAAGCTGGCCTTGAAGAAGGGCGGGCTGACGCTCGACCAGATGGACGTGATCGAAAGCAACGAAGCCTTCGCCGCGCAAGCCATCGCCGTCTCGCGCGGGCTCGAGCTCGATCTGAGCAAGGTCAACCCCAACGGCGGCGCCATCGCGCTGGGCCATCCGATCGGTTGCTCTGGCGCATTCCTTGCCACCAAGGCGATCTACGAGTTGCACCGCACCGGCGGCCGCTATGCGCTGGTCACGATGTGCATCGGCGGCGGGCAGGGCATCGCTGCGGTGTTCGAACGGCTTTGACCCGTACTTTTCAGGGATAAGACCATCAGCGATCAACAGGTGCGCAAGCCCAGTTAGGCGCACTCGCGATGCCGGTTGACAACGCCGGCATCGCGCGCGACATGGCCGTCAAAGCCTGCAAGATTCAATGTCCGTGATCCCTCCCAAGCGTGCGCAGGGTGATCGCATTGCTGACCATCCGGGAGGGGCTTGGTTCGGTGTTCTGCGAGAAGCGGAGGGCCAGACAGTGAGCAACCGTCACTCAGCCAGTGATGGGCCAGCGAGCGACGCAAGAGGGTTCTACGGCAATTTGTGTGACGGCTGCCGACGATGTTTAACGATGTTCACAAGCAGGAAAGGGCTTGATTTAGAAGTCGTGAGGGCAAACGCCGCATCACCTCTTTTTGTGTCGGCCTGAACTGACGCGTTGTACATGCCGCCATGATCTGCCACCATGATCTGCCGCCATCAGCTGGCGCCGGGCAAGTTCTGCCTTGTCCTGTCATGCAAAGTGGGCAAGAACCACGATGGCTTTCCCGTACGGTTGGGGCCGACGAATCGCCCACGACGCTGGCCGTGGACAGACTGCGGATGAGTTGGCGCACCGCGCCACTCAAACGGTCAATATCAACAAGCGCGCTGGCAAAAAAGCGCACGCAGTCCCGTTGAAATAGCAATTTCAGCTACCGATACTGTCAGCGCCGACCTCGGTTTGCCCCATATGTGGCCAATTTATCGACCCATGATGGACCCGAGGCGATGGCGATGGCGATCCCACTCATGCGTCCCCGTTACAAATAACGTCACGTGCCGCAGTCTAAACTTGATGGCCCAGGCCAAATCTGCATCGGCGCGAACAAGCGCCACTGCACGATGGTTTTGCCAGATTGCCCGAGTACAGGGCTTGGCACTGGGCGGCTTAGACACAACGCGGGGGCGGGAATGAACAGGTTGAACAGCACAGAGCGGTGGAAGATCGTCATCGTCGAAGACAACGTCGACGCGCGGTCCATCTTGGTGGCGATGGTGAGCGAGCTCGGGCACCGCGTTGCCGACTTTGAAAATGCCGAGTCGGCGCTGGCGTATCTGGCGATTGAACCTATCGACATTCTTGTGGCCGATGTGCAGTTGCCCGGCATGTCGGGCGAGCTATTCGCGGTCGAGGCACGTGCGATCCAGCCGATGCTCGGCATTGTTTTCGCGACCGGCTCGGCCGCTTTCAGCTCGAAGGTGAACGACGGCACCACCACCGTGCTGCTGCGCAAGCCGTTCGGACTGGATGACATCGAGCAGGCGCTGGCGTCTGTGGCGCCTGTTGGTCCTGTTGCGCCTGTTGCGGGTTCAGCTGATTCAGCCGTTTCTGTCGACTGACCGGTTACAGGGGATGCTGTGGGCGTGAGACTCGGGACATGACTCAACGCATTGCAGCGTCCCGTCAAAGCGCAATTCGGCGGCTGCGCTGGGTGTTCGCGGCGGCGCTGGTGTTGCCGATTGCAGGCTTTTTGGCCGTCAGCATCTACATGTACCGGCAGAACTTCGAAGACGCGGGGTTGCGGCTCAAGATCGAGGTGCGCATTGCCGAGGAGCAGGCGCTCAAGCTGTTTGAGTCGAACGAGATGCTGTTGCAACGGATGCTGGATCTCACCCAGAACCAGACCGACGCTCAATTGCTGTCGCGCGGCACCGAGCTGCACCACGAACTCAAGCGGATGGCCGCCGATCTGCCGCAAGTTCAGCTGTTGCTGATTCAGGACGCCGACTCGCGCTCGATCGCCAACAGTCGCTTTGATCCGCCGCCGCGAAAAACGGACTTCAAAGACCGGGAGTGGTACCAAGTGGCGCGCAGCGGCACTGGGCCTACGGTGTTTGTCACCGAACAAATCGTCAATCGCATGACGGGCGAGCCGGTCTTCGACATGAGCCGCCGACGCACCCTCGGCGATGGCAGTTTTACCGGCACGGTGCACGTCAGTCTGCACCCGAGCTACTTGACCAACTTTTACGCCGAACTTGTCAAGTCGGAGCCGGGGCTGAAGTTCTTCATTGCGCGGCTCGATGGCCGCATGCTGGCGCGCTGGCCCGATGACAAAGGCGTGCCGCTGCGCCTGCCAGCAGACGATCCGCTGCTCGACCTGTTCGCCAGTTGGCCGACCGACGCGGCGTCATCGGCACAGCCAAGCCGAGGCAAAGCGCAGTTGATCGAATACCGCAAGCTCGGCGCTTACCCGCTGTTTGCAGTCGCGTCGATCGATTCAGCGGCAGTCGTGGCCGCTTGGCGGGCAGACATCGGTCCGTTGGCGTTGCTCGTCTTTCCAACTGCGCTGGGCTTTGCCTGGATGGCCGGCGTGGCGCTGCGTCGAACAAAGCAGGAGTTTGCAGTGGCTGCCCAGCTTGAGGGTGAGCAAAATCGCCGACAGCAGGCGGAAATTGCGTTGCTGCAAGCCCAGAAGCTCGAAGCGCTCGGCCGGTTGACCAGTAGCGTGGCACACGACTTCAACAACATCTTGATGGTGATGATGAATAACCTGGCCTTCTACCAACGCAAGAACGCCTCGCTGGCGCTGGCACCCGAGCTGACCGCGATCGGGCGCGCAGTCGATTCCGGCACCAAGCTGACCCGTCAGCTGCTCGCCTTTTCCCGCACGCAGCCGATGCAGCTGCGCAAGCTCAATCTCAAAGACTGCCTGCCTGACATGCTGGCCTTGGTGCAGCCACTGCTCGGCGCGTCGGTCGAGCTGACCTGGTCGGTGGCCGACGACACGGCCGCGATCGAAGTCGATCCCGATGAGCTGGAGCTGGCCATCCTCAACCTCGTCGTCAACGCCAAACACGCGATGTTGCACGGCGGGGGTATCGAGGTGACCGTGCGCAACGCGGTCGACGGGGAATTCCCGAAAGCACCTGGCAGCTTTGTGCTGATCGAGGTGGCGGACAACGGACATGGCATCCCGCCCGAGATCGCCGCGCGTGTGTTCGAGCCCTTCTTCACGACCAAGCCGGTGGGCTCCGGCACCGGCCTCGGCCTGAGCCAGGTGCAGGCCATGTGCGAGAGCGCCGGCGGTGGCGCCACCGTGGCGCCACGCGTCGGTGGCGGCACCTGTGTACGGCTGTTTTTCAAGGCCCACGATCACGCAGCGCCGGCGCTCGGCTAGCCCGAATACATCGGCTAAATCGGCTACAGCGGCTACAGCGGCTACATCGGCCACTTCCTGCAAGCCAGCAGCTACTGCGCCGCTGGCCGCGAACACCACCGTCGATGAGCAGAGTGCCTACATTTGCGCTAAAAATCCACGCTGCTCACGAGGTGCCATGACGTCACCCTGTCCCCGAAAAACGCATCCCTTGCTGAGGGATTCAAGCCACTCCGGGCAATATAGGGGCAAGGTCACTTGACCTTGCCAAGCGCCAATCGGAACTCCTCCAGCTTGGCTTCGTAGGCATCGGCCTGGCCGTAGGCGAGGAAGCGGTTGTAGCGGGCATGGGTTCCGAGGACCTTGTGCGCATGCTTGATCGGGCAGAAATACTGCTCGGTGCGGGCCAAGATCTCGGCCATATAGCTCATCAGCCCGTTGCCGTATTCGCAATAGGTGCAGTGGAATTTTTCGATGAAGTTGAGATAGCCCAGATGGCGGCGGTCGAACACCAGGTAGTCGGCGCGTCGCACCTTGGTGATGCCGTAGATCGGAAAGCAGGCCCACTGGTAGAAGCTGACGCAGGCGTCGAGCAGAAGCAGCGGAATGATCATGCCGTAGATCAGCGGTCCGGTGAGCAGGTTCTGCGGCCGGTCAGTCACCAGCCACCGGAAGAAGCTTTTCTTGAGTTTGCTGTGCGCGTCGCGGACTGACTTTTCAAACTCGACGCGCTTGCCCTTGAGCTGGAAAAACACCCGGCTCTCTTGCTCATGCACAGCGGAACGCAACTCGTCTTCCAGCACGGCCATCTGCGACAGGATTTGTTGGATTCGATCATTCATGGGGCGTGAGCATAGGGCCGAAGCGCCGAGGGAAGGCTGACGTTTTGGGCCCTGCGTGCGTACAGACTGCGTGCTTTCAAGCCGGTATAAAGGAGATCAAACCAGCAACCTCGCTGTGCCCGTTGCGCGCATCACCCAGGAGTAGCCAAATGACGACCCCAACGAAAGCCACAGCCCAGGCTGTACCAAGGCACCGCAGCTTCAGCGACAGACGCAGCAACAGACGCAGCAACCGGCAGCGCGGCCATGCCGAGCAACACCGCAGCGAGCGCATCGGCTGGCTGCGCGCCGCCGTGCTGGGTGCGAACGATGGCATCGTCTCCACGGCCAGTTTGGTGCTGGGCGTGGCGGCGGCCGGGGCCGACCACCGCACCGTGCTGCTGACCAGCGTCTCTGGCTTGATCGCCGGGGCGATGTCGATGGCGGCGGGCGAGTTCGTCTCGGTCCACTCCCAGAAGGACACCGAGAACGCCGACCTTGCGCGTGAGCGCGCCGAGTTGGCCGCCGACCCGGTGGGCGAGCAGCGTGAGCTGGCGGGCATCTACAGGGGCAGGGGGCTTGATCCGCAACTGGCCGATCAGGTGGCCGCGCAATTGATGGCGCATGACGCGATGGGCGCGCATGCCCGTGACGAGCTGGGCTTGTCGCCCACCACCGCCGCGCGGCCGATACAGGCGGCACTGGCCTCGGCGGCCAGTTTCTCGGTCGGCGCTGCGCTGCCCATCGCCGTCGTGCTGGTAACGGCACCGGCCCAGCTGATCCTGTGGGTCTCGGTTTCAGCGCTTGTGTTTCTGGCCGGGCTGGGCGCGGTATCGGCGCAGGTTGGCGGTGCAGGTGTGTGGCTGGGCAGCTGGCGCGTGGCGTTCTGGGGTGCCATTGCCATGGGTGTCACCGCCGGTGCCGGTGCCTTGTTCGGCGCGGTGGCTTAAGAGGCTGAGTGCCTGTCAGCCATGCCGCCTTGCGTGCCCAATCAGCACCCGATGAAGGCAATCGGTACGCAGGCGCACAGATCAAGCCGGGGCGCTGGCCCATGCTTGCAATCACAGCCTGGATCCCTCGGTCATCGAAGCCGTCTCTCTCACCCTCTTTTTGCTGCTCGCCGTGGTCATCAGCGACGTGCCCGCGCGGGCCTTGGCGTCGGCCCTGCCTTTCACCATTCCCACGCCGCTGATCTAGGTCCTGTTCGGCGTGTTCATGCCGATGCAGGTGGTGCTGCTGCCGATGAGCCAGGTGCTCGGCTGGCTGGGCATCGCCAGCTCGATCTGGGGCCTGATCCTGGTGCACAGCCTGGCCGGTATGCCCAGCACGACGCTGTTCTTCCGCGATTACTACATCGGACTGCCCGATGAGCTGATCCGGGCCGCGCAGTTGGACGGGGCGGGTTTCTGGTTGATCTTCCGGCGCATCGTGCTGCCGCTGCCGGCGCCGATTCTGGTGGTCACGCTGATCTGGCAGTTCACCAACATCAGGAATGACTTCCTCTACGGCGTGGTGTTCTCGGGGGCGGACAGCAAGCCGATCACCGTCGGTTTGAACAACCTGGCCAACACCTCCAGCAGGGTCAAGGAATACAACGTCGACATGGCGGCCGCACTGATCGCCGCGCTGCCCACCTTGGTCGTCTACATCGTAGCTGGCAAATATTTTGTGCGTGGCCTGACGGCCGGCGCCGTAAAAGGGTAAACATCATGGGTGCACTCACCATCAAGGGCATCGAGAAGACCTACGCGGGCAACGTCCGCATCCTCAGAGGCATTGACATCGAGATCGAGGCCGGCGAGTTCTTGATCCTGGTTGGCGCCTCGGGCTGCGGCAAGAGCACGCTGCTCAATATGATCGCCGGCCTGGACACGCCCACCGCCGGCAGCATCTCCATCGGCGGGCGCGACGTGACCTGGCTGCCCAGCAAGGACCGCGACATCGCAATGGTCTTCCAGAGCAATGCGCTGTACCCGAACATGACGGTGGCACAGAACATCGCCTTCGGCCTGGAAATCCGCAAGGTGCCCAAGCCCGAGCGCATGGCCACGGTGGCCCGGGTTTCGAAGATGCTGCAACTGGACCACCTGCCCGGCCACCCGTTTCGTGGCCGAGTTCATCGGCTCCCCCGCGATGAACATGATCGAGGCGAAGCGACAGGGCGGCGGTCTGCTGGTGCACGGCATCGACTTGGCATTGAACGACTTGCAGCGCGGTGCGCTGGCGGGTGCCTCAGTGGACGGCATGGTCTACGGGCTGCGGCCCGAGGACGTGTCGCTCAGCGACGCGGGTCTGCCTGGCATGCTGGCCATGATCGAGCCGACGGGCCCGGAAACTTATCTGATGGTGGACACCGCCATTGGCAAGATCACGGTCCGCGTGCCAGGAAACGTGCATCAGCATGTCGGCGAACCGGTGCATCTGAAATGGGTCGCCGAGCGAGCACACCTGTTCGAGGTAAGCGCTGCCGGCAGGCGTTTGGCCTGAAGCAACTGAGCTTGTCGACACCATCGCGCTGTGAACTGTTCAAGTCTTGTTGGGACCCAGCCAGTGAAAACGCGAGGGCTGGGCCGGCGCAACATGCGCCGGCCCCGGCCCTGG
>JBBQKT010000184.1:0-7274 GCA_038327205.1 Burkholderiales bacterium
GGCACCACTGATTCTTGACCAACTGCACCTGATGTATGACTGCATTCGACTTTGATCTCTTCGTCATCGGTGCCGGCAGCGGCGGCGTTCGGGCGAGCCGAATGGCAGCGCAAACCGGTGCGCGAGTCGCCGTGGCTGAAGACGCGCCCTTGGGTGGCACCTGCGTCAATGTGGGCTGCATCCCCAAAAAGCTCTACAGCTTTGCCGCCCACTACGCCGAGGCCTTTGAAGAGGCACATGGGTTTGGTTGGAGCGCTGCCAAGCCCAGCCTGGATTGGCAGTTGCTGAAGTCCAACCGCGCCACCGAAATCAGCCGCTTGAACAGCATCTATGGCGGCCTGTTGACCGGTGCCGGTGTGACGCTGATGCACGGCCGCGCCAAGGTCGTTGGCCCGCACGAGGTGGCGGTGACTGTGCAGGGAGAAACCAAATCCTACCGGGCCAAGACCATTCTTGTCGCCACCGGAGGACGGCCTTTGCTGGCGGATGTGCCGGGCGGCGAGCTGGCCATCAGCTCCGACCAGATTTTCGATTTACTGCAGTTCCCACGCCGCTTGCTGGTGGTGGGCGGCGGCTACATCGCCTGCGAATTTGCCTCGATCTTTCGCGGTCTCGGGGCCGAGGTCACACAGTTGTACCGCGGCGAGCAGGTGCTGCGTGGCTTTGACGCCGAAGTGCGGCATTTCGTTGCTGACGAGATGATCAAGAAGGGCGTTGACCTGCGCACCGGCAGCGATGTGGAAAGTCTTGTTCAAACGGACGACGGCATTCTGGCCTGCTTGAAAGACGGCAGCATGGTTCTTGCCGACACCGTGCTGTACGCCACCGGCCGTCATCCCAACACGGCAGGCTTGGGTCTTGCCGAGATCGGCGTGGCGCTGTCGGCCAATGGCGCTGTCAAGGTTGATGCCCAGTACTGCAGCAGCGTGCCGCATTTGATGGCCATTGGCGACGTGACCGACCGCGTCCAGCTGACGCCAGTGGCCTTGGCCGAGGCGATGGCGGTGGTTGACCAACTGTTTGGAGATGGGCGCCGTGCGGTCGATTACGCGCTGATCCCCACGGCGGTGTTCACCCATCCGAGCATCGGCACGATTGGCCTGTCAGAAGAAAAAGCACGGGCCCAGTTCGGCGATGTGCGGATCTTCCGCAGCGATTTCCGCGCCCTCAAACACACCTTGTCGGGCAGCAGCGAGCGCACCTTGATGAAGCTGGTGGTCGATGTGGCCAGTGATCGCGTGGTGGGTTTGCACATGGTCGGCCCCGAGGCGGGCGAGATCATCCAAGGTTTTGCCGTGGCGATGCGGGGCGGGGCGACCAAGGCGCTTTTCGATTCCACCTTGGGCATTCACCCGACGATGGCGGAGGAGTTTGTGACCATGCGCGTGCCAGTGCCAGATTGAGCCGGCCCCTCAACACTCAGAGTGCTTTCAAAGACCCGGCGGGCGGTCTGAGGGGTTGCGGCAGTCGGCGATGAAGTCCCAATCGGCTCGGTACAGCCTGGTTTGCACGCCCATCATGCCGAGCACCGTGTGAAACAGGTTGTCATGCGACAGCAGCTGATCGCGCTTGCCTTGCAGGCACTGCTGTTCTGGCGCCGGGGCCTTGCCCAGCCACAGCAGCATCGGCACATGTTTTTGATCGCGTGGGGCCACGGCGTAGGGCATGCCGTGCAGGTAGATATTGTTTTCACCCAGTGATTCACCGTGGTCGGACACATAAAGGAGCTGCGTGTCGAAGCGCCGCGACTGGCCTTGCAGCCAGGCGATGCTGCGGGCCAGCAGGCGGTCGGTGGTGACGATGGTGTTGTCGTAAGCATTCACCACATGGGCACGCGAGCATTGCTGCAAGGCGTTGCTGGTGCATTCCGGCTGAAACAGCTTCAGCTCAGGCGGCGAGCGTTTGAAATAGGCCGGGCCGTGGCTGCCCATCTGGTGCATGACCAGGACCACGCCACGCGCCACGCGGGCGGGGTCGAGCGCGGCCAGGCGCTGGTCCAGGCCACTCAGCAGGGCTTCGTCCAGACATTCGCCGCTCGCGTCGCACAGTCCGTCGGGCAATCGCGGTGCGCCTGCTGCGGGCTGCGTCGTTGTGCGGCTGGGCACGCGGTCGCACAAGCCCTTGCAGCCTGATTGATTGTCCAGCCAGAGGACGGCCAGGCCAGCACGCTGCAGCAGGTCCAGCAGGTTCTCCTGATGAACCTTTTGCCCGCCGTAGGCCTCGCGGCCGAGGTGAGAAAACATGCAGGGCAAGGATGACGCGGTGCTGGTGCCGCAGGAGGCCACATTGGCGAAATTCAACAGCGGCAGTTTGGCCAGTTCGGGATTGGTCAATCGGGCATAGCCATTCAGCGAAAAGTTCGATGCCCGCGCCGTTTCGCCCACCACCAGCATCAGCAGCGGTGGTTTGGCACCGGGCGGGCGGGTGGCCAAATGCGCGTCGCCCCCCACCACCTCGGGCGGTCCGGCCGGCGTGGCATTGGCCTCGGCCACCACCACCCCGATCGACCAGTACAGGTTCAACGGGTTGATCATGTAACGCAGCTGCGCCTCATTGCGCATGGTCGAGGCCAACTCGGCAAAGCTGCTGAACACCAAGGCGGCCGTCAGCGCGATCCCTGCCGCAAAGCCCAGCAGATTCAGCCCCAGCCGCGGTGCCCAGCGCAGCGGCAGCAGCGGCTTTTGCCGCCACAACCATGCCAGTGGCAGGCCGGCCAGTACCAGCAGGCTCAAGACCAGCCAACCGTTGAGCAGATCAGTGGCTTCTCGGCTGTCGGTCTGCAGAATATTGACGGCCATCGTCGGGTCGATCACCGCGCCGTAGCTGCCCATGAAATAGGCCAGCGCGCCCGCGCTGAGCAGGACGACGGTCAGCACTGGTTTGATCATCACCCGCCAGGCCAGCAAGCTCAGCAGTGCGCCGCTGAACGCGGTGACGATGCCTGCAAATACGGCGATGAAGATCAGGCCTTGGCTGTTCTGCAGGTCGGGCAGGGCGGCCATGCGCTGCCAGAGCGGCCAGTTGCAGACGGTGCCGATCCACAGCGCGGCAGCCCAAGCAAGCGTCAACGGTCCACGTGGGGAGGGCAAGAAGTGCGAAGCAGAAATTGGCATGCAGTGCTCAGGAAAATTCAGCCCACATTGTGGCGTGGGTCTCTCCCAAGACACTCAGCCCCGCAGTGCCACGCCGCCCGCAGCCCGGTTGCGGCCGGTCAGGCTGCCCATCGGCAGCACATAGCGGGTTTGCAGATCGCTGATCTGGGCGGCCAGTGTGTCGGCATCGTCGATTTTTTCGGCATGGCGTTTGAGTACCAGGCTTGCCATGTCGATGAGCTTGGCATTGCGGGTTGATTCGCCCTGCTGGATCAGTAGCTCCACGCCGACACGCGCCGTGCCCCGCATCGAATGCCGCATCGCCGTCTCTGCGATGGAGAAGATCTTGGTGTGGCAGCCGCGCAGCTCGGCCGCTACCGCCTCATTGCCCTCGGACATTGCGACCAGCACCTCGGTGCTCGATTTCGAGGTGCAGTAGCGCAGCCCGATCCTGGTCAGCACCGGCATCATTTCGTCGAGCTGCAGGTCCTGTCCGGCCAGTCGCATCCAAAGGCCGACCAAAAGGCTCGCCGCCTCCAAATCGAAATCTTCTTCTTGCAGGGCTTGGGTGCTGAACTGCCGGGCCAGTTCCAGCGCGTCTGCCGTCTTGCGGTCCAGCAAGCTGCGCAGCCCACGGAACATCTGCTCGAAGCGTTGCAGCCGATGATCGCCGGGTTTGCGATCCATCTCTTGCAGCATCGCGTCATGCGCATATTTGAAACCCTTGCTGTCTTTGGCATCAAAGCGCAATACGCCGATCAGCACCAGGCTCAGCATGTCGAACAGCTTGGAGCGCAGGCCATTGGCCATCGTGCTTTCCAGCATCTTCAACGCCTCGCCTCGCTGCCCTGCATAAAAGGCCAAGGTGCCACAGCGCTGTAGCCGCAGGATGCAGCCCGGTGTGAGGCTGGCCGCCATGCGGTAGGTTTTCAGTGCATCGGCGATCTCGCCTTGCTCCATCTGCACGCGGCCCATCACATCGTAGGAGTCGGCGTAATCGGGCATGTCGCCGATCAGCGTTTCCAGGGTGCGCCGCGCCGCCGCCACATTGCCCGTGGCCAGCTCGGTGCGCGCAACGCCCAGCCGCGCCCAGGGCACGGTGCGCGCCTCGATGATGGCGTCATAGAGCTTGCGGGCATCGTCAAAGCGTGCCAGCCGGAGCAACAACTCCGCCCCGATACGGGCGGCGTAAAGCCAGTACTGCGCCTTCGCCTCGAAGCGGCTCATGCAGTGGGCCGCTGCAGCCACAAAGTCCTGCTTTTCAATCGCCTCGAAAATGTCCTTCAGCACCCGCTTGCGCTGGCGAGCCTGTGTCAATCGATCCGCCAGCGAATCGGTGGTGTAGGGCTTGATCAGGTAAGCATCGAGCGCTGCTTCGGCGGCTTCGGCCACCTTGGCGTAGGTGGCCTCACCGGTCACCATCACGAACACGGTCGAGTAGGGCAGCAGCTGCTCGCGCCGTAACTCATCCAGCAAGTCCTGGCCCGAGATCTCGCTGCCGTCGAAGTGGTAATCACACAGGACGATGTCGTAGGCCTTGTGCTCAAGGATCATCCGTGCGTCTGACACCCGCATGGCCTGCTTGATCGTCGTCAAGCCCAAGTCCCGCAACTGTGCCGACATCAAGCTCCGAGACGCCGCATTGCTGTCGATGATCAGCGCACTGGCGTCTTGGATCTGGGCGTCGATCAAGCGCATGGTGGCGCCGTTCCGGCAGAAGGGCGCCAGGGCTGATGAGCGCAGATAAGCGTCTGATTCATGGTCGGTTATCGGCGTGGTGTCTTGCAGGCTGAGGGAAATCGGTCCAGCGATGCAAAAAAATACGCCGCACGCCAGTAAGGCCTGCGGCGTATCGCCTCCAAATCCAATTGGAATTCAGCTTTACTTGAACAAATCCTTCACCTTGTCGGTCCAGCTTTTGGCATTGGGTGAATGCCGCTCGCCGCCCTCGCGGAACGATTTGTCGAGTTCCTTCATCAGCTTGCGCTGGTGCTCGGTCAGCTTGACCGGCGTCTCAATCGAGATGTGGCAGTACAGATCGCCCGGATAGCTGGAGCGCACGCCCTTCACGCCCTTGCCGCGCAGGCGGAAGGTCTTGCCGTGTTGCGTGCCTTCGGGCAGGTCGATTTCAGCCTTGCCGCCCAAGGTAGGCACTTCGATGCTGCCGCCCAAGGTGGCGGTGGTCACGCCGACCGGCATCGTGCAATGCAGGTCGTCGCCGTCGCGCTCAAAGATGTCATGCGCCTTGATGCGGATTTCGATATACAGATCACCGGCCGGGCCGCCGTTGACGCCGGGCTCGCCGTTGCCGGCCGAGCGAATGCGCATGCCTTCGTTGATGCCGGCCGGGATCTTGACTTCGAGTGTCTTGCTCTTCTTGACCTTGCCCTGGCCGTTGCAGGCCGTGCAGGGGTCAGGAATGATCTTGCCGGTGCCGTGGCAATGGGGGCAGGTCTGCTGGATGCTGAAGAAGCCCTGGCGCATGTGGACGGTGCCGCTGCCGTTGCAGGAGCCGCAGCTCTTGGCGCTGGTGCCGGGTTTTGCGCCACTGCCGCTGCAGACTTCGCAGCCTTCCCAGCTCGGGATACGGATCTGCGTTTCTTTGCCGCGGGCGGCCTCTTCGAGCGTGATCTCCATCGCGTAGGACAGGTCACTGCCACGATAAACCTGCTGGCCCCCGCCGCCCGCACGTCCACGGCCGCCGGCAGCACCTCCGGCGCCGCCGAAGATGTCGCCGAAGATGTCGCCAAAGGCCTCGGCAAAGCCGCCGCCGGCAAAACCTTCGGCACCACGGAACCCGCCCGCGCTGGGATCGACGCCGGCATGACCGTATTGGTCATAGGCCGCGCGTTTTGGCGCGTCGGAGAGCATTTCGTAAGCCTCTTTGACCTCCTTGAACTGCTCTTCGGCCTTCTTCGCGCCGTCACCCTGGTTGCGGTCAGGGTGGTGTTTCATGGCCGCCTTGCGGTAGGCCTTTTTGATTTCTTCCTCGGTGGCGGTCTTGGCAACGCCGAGGGCTTCGTAATAATCACGCTTTGCCATGGTGCTTCCGGGGCAACTTTCTTAAACGACAACGCCGCGTTGAGCCTTGGATGCACTCAACGCGGCGACGATGACGGTTCTGGCTTGCTGCCGGTCATCCCAGCGGAGGCTGGGATCCAGATGCTCGGCACATTGGGCTTGTGCCTGCTGGATGCCAGCCTTTGCTGGAATGACGGGATCTCCGCTCAGACCGTCAATTCACACGCTTCACTTCTTGTCTTTGACTTCGGTGAACTCGGCATCCACCACGTTGTCATCAGCGGGCTTGGCGGAGGCCTGGGCACCTGGCGCAGCTTGCGGCTGCTCCGCGGCACCAGCCGCTGCTGCTGCGGCAGCTTGCGCGCCCTGGGCATCGGCATACATCTTTTCGCCGAGCTTCTGGCTCACGGTCATCAGCGCTTCGGTCTTGGCCTCGATGGCGGCCTTGTCGTCGCCCTTGATGGCTTCTTCGGCTTCCTTGATCGCGGCTTCGATCTTTTCTTTCTCACCCGCTTCGAGCTTGTCGCCATGCTCGGTCAAGGACTTCTGCACGCTGTGAATCATGCTGTCGGCTTGGTTCTTGGCCTGCACGATCTCGACCTTCTTCTTGTCTTCGACCGCGTTGGCTTCAGCGTCCTTCACCATCTTTTCGATCTCGGCTTCGGAGAGGCCGGAGTTCGCCTTGATGGTGATCTTGTTTTCCTTGCCCGTGCCCTTGTCCTTGGCACCGACATGCAGGATGCCGTTGGCGTCGATGTCGAAGCTGACCTCAATCTGCGGCGTGCCGCGCGCCGACGGCGGGATGCCTTCAAGGTTGAACTCGCCCAGGCTCTTGTTGCCCGAGGCCAGCTCGCGCTCGCCCTGGTAGACCTTGATGGTCACGGCCGGCTGGTTGTCGTCGGCGGTGGAGAAGGTCTGTGCGAACTTGGTCGGGATCGTCGTGTTCTTGGCGATCATCTTGGTCATCACGCCGCCCAGGGTTTCGATGCCCAGGCTCAGAGGCGTCACGTCGAGCAGCAGCACGTCCTTGCGCTCGCCGCCCAAGACCTGGCCTTGAATCGCGGCGCCCACGGCCACGGCTTCGTCGGGGTTCACGTCACGGCGCGGCTCTTTGCCGAAGAACTCCTTGACCTTGTCCTGCACCTTGGGCATGCGGGTCAT
>JBBQKT010000185.1:0-7253 GCA_038327205.1 Burkholderiales bacterium
GCGATCCGCCTGAAGGATCGCACCGTCTTCCTCGACATCCGCACCGACCAGACCGAGAACGTCTGGCCGATGGTGCAGGCGGGCAAGGGCATTTCCGAGATGCTGCTGGGGTCCGAAGACCTGTGAGCTTGAAGGCGGGGCCGGGGCCGCTGCGTTACCGCGCACGGCCAGCGGCCCGGCTGACATCCACGCAGGCCCGGATCGACATTTTTTGACATCGAACAGCGTGGCCAAGTGCCGTCGGTTACCGCCGCCGGCATGAAGAGCGCGAAGGACGAAAACCCCCATGAAACACATCATTGCTCTGCTGATCGAGAACGAGGCCGGCGCGTTGTCGCGTGTGGTCGCCCTGTTCTCGGCGCGTGGCTACAACATTGAAAGCCTCACCGTCGCGCCGACCGAGGACCCTTCGCTGTCGCGCATGACCATCGTCACCACCGGATCGGACGAGGTGATCGAGCAAATCACCAAGCACCTGAACCGACTGATCGAAGTGGTCAAAGTGGTCGATTTGACCGAGGGCAACTTCACCGAGCGTGAGCTGATGCTGATCAAGGTGAGGGCAGTCGGCAAGGAGCGCGAAGAAATGAAGCGCACCGCCGACATCTTCCGCGGCCGCGTCATCGACGTGACCGAGAAGACCTACACGATCGAGTTGACCGGCACGGCCTCCAAGCTCGATGCCTTCATCGGCGCGCTGGACCGCAGCGCGATTCTCGAAACGGTGCGCACCGGCACCAGCGGCATCGGCCGCGGCGAGCGCATCCTGCGCGTTTGATGACCCACCCCCGAAGCGCTTCGCGCTCCCCCTCGAGGGGGCGAGCCCAGTGGCCCGGCAAATCCGGTTCCACGGGCTCCGCTTGATTTGAACGTGCCGCGCGACGAAGCCGCATCACGAATTTCCATCTGATTTTTCCTGGAGCACGACATGAACGTTTATTACGACAAGGACGCTGACCTGAGCCTCATCAAGGGCAAGCAAGTCACCATCATTGGTTACGGCTCACAAGGCCATGCCCATGCGCAAAACCTGAACGACAGCGGCGTCAATGTGACCGTCGGCCTGCGTCGTGGCGGTGCGTCCTGGAGCAAGGCCGAGAACGCCGGCCTGAAGGTCGCCGAAATCGCCGATGCGGTGAAGGCGGCCGACGTCGTCATGATGTTGTTGCCTGACGAACAGATCGCCGAGGTCTACAAGGCCGAAGTCGAGCCGAACATCAAGCAGGGTGCTTCGCTGGCCTTCGCCCACGGCTTCAACGTCCATTACGGCCAGGTCACGCCACGGGCTGACCTCGACGTCTGGATGGTCGCCCCCAAGGCCCCCGGCCACACGGTGCGCGGCACCTACACGCAAGGTGGCGGCGTGCCCCATTTGATCGCCGTTTACGCCGACAAGACCGGCCGTGCCCGCGATCTGGCCTTGAGCTATGCCACCGCCAATGGCGGCGGCAAGGCCGGCATCATTGAAACCAACTTCCGTGAAGAAACCGAAACCGACTTGTTCGGCGAGCAGGCCGTTTTGTGCGGTGGCGCCGTCGAATTGATCAAGGCTGGTTTCGAGACCTTGACCGAAGCCGGTTACGCGCCCGAAATGGCTTACTTCGAATGTCTGCACGAGCTGAAGCTGATCGTCGATCTGATTTATGAGGGCGGCATCGCCAACATGAACTACTCGATCTCGAACAACGCCGAATACGGCGAGTACGTGACCGGCCCGAAGATCGTCACCTCGGCCACCAAGGACGCGATGCGTCAGTGCCTGAAGGACATCCAGACCGGCGAATACGCCAAGAGCTTCATCCTGGAAAACAAGGCCGGTGCGCCGACCCTGCTGAGCCGCCGTCGCCTGACCTCCGAGCACCAGATCGAGCAAGTCGGCGAAAAGCTGCGCGCGATGATGCCTTGGATCAAGAAGAACCGCCTGGTCGATCAGTCGAAAAACTGATCCGCCTCGCCCTCCAAAGCCGCAGCGCCGCAGGGCCTGCGGCTTTTTTACTGCCTGTTTGAGTGCTGTATCCTGCCGCCCCATGAGTCACAACAACAACGACCACCGCGCCAGCGCGCCTGACGACGACGAATCGGCAAGCATCGTGCGCCGCCGTCGTGGCATCTATGCGCTGCCCAATTCCATCACCCTGGCCGCTCTTTTTTCGGGCTTTTATGCCATCGTGATGGCGATGAACGGCCGCTTCGAGGCCGCCTGCCTCGCCATCTTCGCCTCGGCCGTGCTCGACAGTCTGGACGGCCGCATCGCCCGCATGACCAATTCGCAAAGCGCCTTTGGCGAGCAGATGGACAGCCTGTCCGATATGGTCAGCTTCGGTGCCGCGCCGGCCCTGATCATCTACATCTGGGCCTTCAAGGACATGGGCAAGCTCGGCTGGATCCCGTCCTTCGTCTATATCGCCGGGGCCGCGCTGCGGCTGGCCCGCTTTAACGTCAATATCGGTGTGGTGGACAAGCGCTTTTTTCAGGGCTTGCCCAGCCCCGCTGCCGCCGCCATCGTGATCGGCATGATCTGGGCGCTGGACGATCGGGGCTTCAAGGGCGTGACCGCCATTCCCTGGGTGGTGTGGACGGCCTATGCCGTCACCTTGTTCGCCGGCTTGTCGATGGTGACCAATGCACCGTTCTACAGCTTCAAGGTGTTCGGCGGGCGGCGCACCGTGCCCTTCATCGTGTTGGTGGCAATTGCCCTGGCGATTGCGCTGATTGCCCAAGACCCACCGCTAGGCCTGTTCGCCATTTTCTGTGTTTACGGCCTCTCGGGCTATGCCGTTTATGGCTGGAAGAAAATGAAGGGTCGGCAGGTCAGCGTGATTGCCACATCGACCGACGATCCGGACGAAAAGGGCCTGCATCCCTGAGCTCGTCTGCTACATTTGAACGCGTGAATGCAAACAAGACTCTCCTGCTACTAGGCTCCCTGTCCCGGGCGCTTTGACTGCACACGTCTAGATCTTCTTTTCTGCATCAATGGCCCGCCGAGCAACTGCTTCGCGGGCTTTTTGTTTTTCAAAAACTGTATTTTGGAGACTCCCATGGCCGACTCGATCATCATTTTTGACACCACCTTGCGTGACGGCGAGCAATCGCCCGGCGCCTCGATGACCAAGGACGAAAAGCTGCGCATCGCTCGGCAGTTGGAGCGCTTGAAGGTGGACGTGATCGAGGCCGGTTTTGCCGCCTCGTCGAACGGTGATTTCGAGGCGGTCAAGGCGATTGCCAATGCGGTGCGCGAGAGCACGATCTGCTCGCTCGCCCGAGCCAATGACCGCGACATCGCTCGCGCTGCCGAGGCTTTGAAGGGCGCTGCACGTTCGCGCATCCACACCTTCATCGCCACCAGCGAGTTGCACATGGAGAAGAAGCTGCGGATGACGCGCGAGCAGGTGCTGGAGCAGGCAATCCAGGCGGTGCGATTTGCCCGCAACCTGACCGACGACGTCGAGTTCTCGCCCGAAGACGGCTACCGCTCTGACCCAGAGTTCCTCGCCCGCGTCGTCGAAGCCGTCATCAAGGAAGGCGCGCGCACGATCAACATCCCCGACACCGTGGGCTACGCCATTCCCGAGCTGTACGGGAACTTCATCAAGACTCTGCGCGAGCGGGTGCCGAACTCGGCGCAGGCGGTGTGGAGCGTGCATTGCCACAACGACCTGGGCATGGCCGTGGCCAACTCCTTGGCCGGCGTGCAGATTGGCGGCGCGCGCCAGATCGAATGCACGATCAATGGCCTGGGCGAGCGGGCTGGCAATTGCTCGCTGGAAGAGGTGGTGATGGCGCTGAAGACGCGGCGCGACTACTTCGGCCTGGATGTGAACATTGACGCGACGCAAATCCTGTCGGCCTCGCGCCTGGTGTCGCAAACCACCGGCTTCGTCGTGCAGCCCAACAAGGCCGTCGTCGGTGCCAATGCTTTTGCCCACGCTTCTGGCATCCACCAGGACGGCGTGCTGAAGGCGCGCGACACCTATGAAATCATGCGGGCCGAAGATGTGGGCTGGAGCGCCAACAAGATCGTGCTGGGCAAGCTCAGCGGGCGCAACGCCTTCAAGCAGCGTTTGCTTGAATTGGGCATTGCCCTGGAATCCGAGGCCGAGGTCAACAACGCCTTCATCCGCTTCAAGGACCTGGCCGACCGCAAGAACGAGATCTTCGACGAGGACATCATCGCCCTGGTGATGGATGAGTCGGTGACCGCCGAGCAAGAGCATTACCGGCTGGTGGCGCTGTCACAGCGGTCTGAAACCGGCGAGCGACCACATGCCAGCGTGGTGTTTGCCATTGGCGATGCGGAGCACCGCTCAGAGAGTGACGGCAACGGCCCGGTCGACGCCAGCCTGCGCGCGATCGAGGCATGCGTGCAAAGTGGCGCGGAAATGTTGTTGTACTCGGTCAATGCCATCACCAGTGGAAGCACAGAATCTCAAGGTGAGGTGACGGTGCGTTTGCAGCATGCCGGTCGGGTGGTCAACGGTGTCGGGGCAGATCCCGATATCGTGGTGGCGTCAGCCAAGGCCTACTTGAGTGCATTGAACAAGCTGCAAAGCAAGATCGAGCGGGTCGCGGCACAGGGTTGAATGTAAAGCGCGGCTTTAAGTTGCGCACTTAAGCATTTGATCTTGAGCAGCTTTTTGCTTTTAGCCTAAACTGCCAATCAACGCTTAGGGGCCAGATTGAAAACATTCGTGATATCGCTCATGGCATCGGCCGTCTTGGTGTTGGGTGGCGCAGCTCTGCCGGTGACGCAGGCCGAAGCCACCACCACTGCCTCAAAAGGCGCATCCAAGGGCAAGCAGGTCCGCAAAGCCAAACCGGCGGCGCGTTCGCTGCGCAAGGCCGCAATCGTGGTGGCTGCGGTCCCCACCTTCGGTCAGCTCTATGGTCTGCATTCGGCGGAAGATCCGCTAGACCTGAAGTCCAGCGTTGCGCTGGTGCTCGATCAAGACACCAACGAAGTGCTGTTCGCCAAAAACTCTGCAGCTGTCCTGCCGATTGCCTCGATCACCAAGCTGATGACGGCTCTGGTGGTGGTGGACGCCAAGCAGTCCATGGACGAAATGCTGACCATTTCGGATGAGGACAAGGACAATGAAAAGGGTACCGGCTCGCGCCTGGCTTTTGGCACGACCTTGAGTCGGGCTGAGTTGCTGCACCTGGCACTGATGTCGTCGGAAAACCGCGCTGCCCATGCCCTGGGCCGCAACTATCCGGGCGGTGTCGGCGCTTTTGTGGCGGCGATGAATGCCAAAGCGCAATCGCTGGGCATGACCGACACCCACTATGTGGAACCGACCGGCTTGTCGAGCCGCAACCAATCCAGCGCCAAAGATCTTGCAGCGCTGGTGAAGGTGGCTCACGAGGTGCCGGTGCTGCGCGAGTTTTCCACCTCGAAGGAATATTCAGTGACCGTGGGCCGCCGTCAGATGGCGTTTCACAGCACCAATGGCCTGGTGCGCAACAGCGCTTGGGATATCGGACTGCAAAAAACCGGCTTCATCAACGAGGCCGGTCGCTGCCTGGTGATGCAAGCCAAGATGGCAGGTCGCAAGCTCATCATGGTGTTTCTGGACTCCACCGGCAAATACTCGCGGATCGGCGATGCCGAGCGGGTGCGGGCCTGGATCAACAGCCAGCCGACGGCAGTGGCCCTGGTTCCAAAGATCGGCGGCTGATTTTTGCGGCCAACAAAAAAGCGCCTCGTGAGGCGCTTTTTTTATGCCCGACTTTCTATTCCCGATAGCCCAGTGCCGTTGAAATCTGCGCAGCGGTGTCTTTCAGCCGCTGTAGCCAGCTTTCTTCCAGTCGATCTGCCGGGGCGGAGATCGATAGGCCGGCAATCAGCTTCGATTGATCGTCGTAAATACCGGCCGCCATGCAGCGCACGCCCAGCTCCAGCTCCTCGTCATCGCGGGCCACGCCGCGCTGGCGCACCAGGGCCATTTCGCGCTCCAGCGCGGTGATGTCGGTCAGGCTGTTGCGGGTGTGGCCGGCCAAGCCGGTGCGGGTGGCATAGCTGCGCACGCGCTGCGGCTCGTCGCTGGCTAAAAACAACTTGCCGACCGAGGTGAGATGCAGCGGCGCCCGGCCGCCAACAGCGCGCACCACCTGCATGCCGCTGCGCTCGCTGTAGGTGCGCTCGATGTAGACAATCTCGTCGCCCTGGCGGACCGACAGATTGACCGGCTGATGGGTGAATTTGTGCAACTCCCGCATCGGCCCGAGCGCCGCGTCGCGCACATCAAGCCGGGCCTTGACCAGGTTGCCCAGTTCCAACAGCCGCATGCCCAGGCGATAGCTGCCGGCCTCGGGCCGGTCGACATAACGGCCAAGCGCCAGGTCATTGAGAATGCGGTGGGCGGTGGACGGGTGCAGGCCGGTGGTGGCGCTGATCTCCTTCAGCGAGACCGGGTCCTGGTGGCTGGCCAGCACATCGAGCAGCGAAAACATCCGCTCCATCACCTGGATCGCTGGGGATTGGCCCTCTTTGCTTTTCATCGATCCATTGTGCGGGAGATTGGCTTGTTTTGCATCGCGAAAAGTAGAACCATGTCACGACAATTTATGGCCTTGCTGGCTGTGTCATTCGTTCACATCGTGCAATGCGCGCTGCTGTTGGGCTTCACCACCCATGTGCAGGCCCAAGGCCGGCTGACTGCGGCGGATCTGGGCTTGCTGATCAACACGTCCGACCCCTATTCAGTCACGGTGGGCGAAGCCTATGTTCAGCGGCGCGGCATCCTGGCCGCGAATGTCTTGCGGGTCAGCCTGCCGCTGCGAGCCAGCTTGAGCCAGGCCGAGTTCGAGACGCTGAACGCCCAGGTGCTGAGCCATTTCGGCCCGACGGTTCAGGCGCTGGCCTTGGCGTGGACACAGCCCTATGCGGTCGAATGCAATTCAATCACGGCGGCGTTGGCAATGGGCTTTCAGCCGGAGCTTTGCAAGCAGACCTGCGCGCCGTCCCGACCGTCCCCCTATTTCAACCACTTCGGCGCGCGGCCGTTTACCGAGCTGGGCATCCGGCCCGCCATGATGCTGGCCGCGCGCAATGTGGACAGCGCGCTGGCCCTGATCGAGCGGGGCATTGCGGCCGATCACAGCCTGCCGAGCTTTCTGCTGCCTGCCAACGCCTGGTTCGTCGCCACACCCGACGCCGCCCGCAATGTGCGCGCCGCGCTGTTCCCGCCGCCGGGCGTGCTGCGGCCCTGGCATGTGGATGTGCGCCGCGAGGCGAGCACCGCCTTGCCGAC
>JBBQKT010000186.1:0-7253 GCA_038327205.1 Burkholderiales bacterium
TTGTCGGCCAGCAGCATGGTTTCGCGCAGCGCCTTGCCGAACTCACGTTCCTCGTACAACTCGGCGATCACCGGCGCGTGGGCGCGCAGGGTGTCGAGCAGGCTGCGGCCTTCAACGCCCAAGTCGCCGGACAGATGGCCGCTAAAACGCTTGGTCAAAAAGCCCGCTGCGCGCGAGGCGATGTTGATGTATTTGCCGACCAGATCGCTGTTGATGCGGGCGACGAAATCGGCCGGGTTGAAGTCGATGTCCTCGACATGGCTGTTCAGCTTGGCGGCGATGTAGTAACGCAGCGCTTCGGGGTTCAGCCCCAGGCTCAAGTACTTCAGCGGGTCAATGCCGGTGCCCCGGCTCTTGCTCATCTTGTCGCCGCCGTTGACGGTCAGGAAGCCGTGGACGAAGACGTGGTTGGGCGTTTTGCGGCCGCTGAAATGCAGCATCGCCGGCCAGAACAGCGTGTGGAAATAGGTGATGTCCTTGCCGATGAAGTGGATCTGCTCCACGGTTTCGTCGGCCATGTAGGCACTGAAGTCGCGGCCCGTTTTGGCGAAATAGTTTTCCAGCGAGGCCAAATAGCCGACCGGCGCGTCGAGCCAGACATAAAAGTACTTGCCCGGCGCGTCGGGGATCTCGATGCCGAAGTAGGGCGCGTCGCGGCTGATGTCCCAGTCGCCGAGGCCAGCCTTGCCGTCCTCATCCTGCTTGAACCATTCCTTGATCTTGTTCAGCACCTCGGGCTGCAGGCGGCCGGGGGTCTGCGTCCAGTCTTCGAGGAAGGCGACGCAGCGGGGGTCGCTCAGCTTGAAAAAGTAATGCTCCGAGCTTTTGAGCACCGGCGTGGCACCGGTCAGCACCGAAAACGGCTTGATCAGCTCGGTCGGCGAATAGACGGCGCCGCACTTTTCGCAAGAGTCGCCGTACTGATCGGGTTCCTTGCAGACCGGACAGGTGCCCTTGATGAAGCGGTCCGGCAGGAACATGCCTTTTTCAGGGTCGTAGAACTGCTCGATGGTCTTGACATCGATCAGTTCATTGCGGCGAAGCGCCCGGTAAATGTCTTGCGACATCGCGTGGTTTTCCGGCCCGTCGGTCGAGTGCCAGTTGTCAAACGCGATGTGAAAGCCGTCCAGATAGGCCGGGCGACCGGCGGCGATGTTCGCCACGAATTGCTGCGGCGTGATGCCCGCTTTGTCGGCGGCAATCATGATCGGCGCGCCGTGGGCGTCGTCCGCACACACGAAAGCGACCTCGGCCCCCATCATTCGCTGGAACCGCACCCAGGTGTCGGCCTGTGTGTACTCCATGATGTGGCCGATGTGAAAACCGGCGTTGGCATAGGGCAGGGCGGTGGTGACGAACAGCTTGCGGGTCATGGGAACTTTGTAAATCAATACAGGGGGCGCATTTTACGGACTGCGCCCGGCCGGGCTCAGGCGGCGGGCGGGGCGCCGTCGGTCGGGGCAGCGTCGCCGGGTTCGGCACCGTCAGCGGGCGCGCCGTCGTCGGGCGAACCGTCGGGCTTGGTGGCCTTGCGCTGGCGCTTTTCCTCTTTTTGTTTTTTCTTGGCCAACTCACGCTGGCGTTTTTCGTATGAGTAATTCGGTGTTGCCAAGGACGCTCTCCTGCTGCGGCCGCAGTCTGCGGCAAGGGCTTCACTGTAACCGACAGCCTCTGTCCGTCACATTGCGACTTAGCGCATACAACGATGTCTGGCATGAGCAAGAGCGGGTAAGTCACTGATTCATAACGACTGCCCAGACTGTCCACCGCTGCTGTGGATAACTTTGTGGACAAACCCCCTGGAGCGCCGCTAAACCCTTGTGCGACCGTACTTGGGCTTAGCCTGCCTCATTTCTAGGCAGCCCTGGTGACGCCTATATGAATCAAGGACTTGGCGCTGATCGGTGAAAACGTGTAAGGGCTATAACCGGACCGAATACAACCAGCTCGACGTGCATCGAGGCGGCAAACCCACTGCGGGAAATGGGGATAAGTCAAGCCCTGAACTGCAAATCAGCGCCAATTCGACGTCGAACAACAGGGCTGTGTCCCCTCAATAGATGACATTCAGGTGAACACGCCCACCGCGTCGGTCAGCTGCCGTGCCTGCTCGCGCAGGCTTTCGGCGGCAGCGGCCGACTCCTCGACCAAGGCCGCGTTTTGCTGCGTCATCTGGTCGAGTTGGGCAACCGATTGGTTGATGCTGCCGATGCCGTCGCTTTGCTCGCTGGCGGCCGCCGTGATCTCGCCAATGATGTCGGACACGCGCTGCACGCTGGCCAGGATGGCGGTCATCGAATCGCCGGCACTGCCGACCAATTTCGAGCCTGCCTCGACCCGGTCAACGCTGGCACCGATGAGGGTCTTGATTTCTTTGGCAGCCTGGGCTGAACGTTGGGCAAGTGAACGGACCTCGCTGGCGACCACCGCAAAGCCACGCCCTTGCTCGCCCGCCCGCGCGGCTTCGACGGCCGCATTGAGCGCCAGGATATTGGTCTGAAACGCAATGCCATCGATCACGCCAATGATGTCGCTGATCTTTTTAGAGCTGGCGTTGATCTCGTCCATCGTGGACACCACTTGCGAGACCACGCGTCCGCCCTCGGTGGCGGCGCTATAGGCGCTGGCAGCGAGCTGGTTGGCAGTGCGCGCCGAGTCCGCAGTCTGCTTGACCGTGCCGGTCAGCTCCACCATCGACGAGGCGGTTTGTTGCAAGTTGGATGCGGCCTGCTCGGTGCGCTGGCTCAAGTCTTGGTTGCCGGTGGCGATTTCGGCACTGGCGTGGGCAATATTGGAGCCCGAACTCTGCACCACGCTGACCGCCTGCTCGATCCGGCCCAGCACTTGATGCAGCGCAATGGCAGCCGGCGTGCTGACAGCAATGTCGCTGACATCGAGGGTGATGCTGCCGTTTCGCTCGACGTGGGCGACCAAGGTGCTCAATTCATTGCCTTGGCGTGCGGTTTGCGCCATCCGCAGCGCGATCAGAATTTCTAGGCCCGACTGCGCGACCACATAGCCCGCGTGGATGAGAATTTTCAGAAAATCAGCAGTCGGCGCGCAATAGACGCCCACGCCCGCCGCTTGCAGCCGGTCGAACAGCACATGGTGGACAGCAATTGTTCCTGCGCCGACGAGGATGACCCGCCAGTCGAGGTAGGCCAGCAGCAGGGCCAGGGTGAAAAACACGCCAAAGTGGAACTCCAGGGTGCCGCGGCCCAATTGAATGTGCAGAGCCACCATGCTCATCGACGCGACCGCCATCACCATGCTGGAAGTCGTCGTATTGCGCGCCAGGGCGAAGGCTGCGCCGCTCACGGCCAGCAGCAACACGCTGCCACCCAGGGCCAAGCCCAGCTGACCGTACTCCACGCCAATTGCCACCGCAACGATGGCGCCCAGCAGCATCGTGGTCATCAACACGGTGTCGGGCGACCAGGGGGCAGCGCTGGCGGAGGTCGGTGTTCTGAGTGGGTGAGGATGCGTCATGGCTTGTCCGATGGTGTAGTTGTGTCTCGGTATGAATGGCACAGCGCCAACATAACGGTGCTTTCGGCCGATGGACGCAGGACTTGAGCCAGTCTTGCGTTTGACGCCCGCTAAAATCTCGACTTCACAAATCCGCAACAGCAACCGATGGCGCAGGCAAAAACAAGCAGGGCGGAGGGTCGTGGTGCCAAATCGGGCCTGAGTTTCGAGTTGAAAAGCGCCACCTTGGGGCTGCTCGCCCTGCTGCTGAAGTCGGCCGATCTGAGCGTGCTGGCCGCCGACCTGCAAGCGCGGCTGGGCGAAACACCGAATTTGTTCAACCTCGATCCGCTGCTGATCGATCTGTCGCAACTCAAGCGGGACGACGCCGACACAGCGGTCGATCTGACCGCCCTGGTGGCCCTGCTGCGGCGTCACCGCATGCAGCCGGTGGCTGTGCTTGGCGCGAACGCCGGCGAGTTGGCGCTGGCGCAGTCGCTCGGGCTGGCCGATGCGCCGCTTGATGCGTTGACAACAGCCAGGCAAGAACCTGCCGTGCGTGAAGTGGTGCGGGAGGTGGTTCGCGACGTTGTTCGTGATGTTGTTCGTGAGGTTGCGGTGCCCGGCGAGGCCGTCAAAACCCTCATCATCGACAAGCCCTTGCGTTCTGGACAGCAGGTCTATGCCAAAGGCGGTGATTTGATCGTGTTGGCCCTGGTGAGCAACGGTGCCGAGGTAATTGCAGACGGCCACATTCACGTTTACGCGCCGCTGCGCGGCAAGGCGATTGCCGGTGCCAAGGGCGACACGACGGCGCGAATATTTGCGGCCAGCATGGAGGCCGAGTTGATCGCGATTGCGGGCATTTACCGCACGACCGAAAACCCGCTGCCCGACAGCGTGCTCGGCAAGCCCGCACAGATCCGCTTGGATGGCGAGAAGCTCGTCATGGAAGCTTTGAAGTTTTGAAATTGTTGAACAACAGACAAGGATTGAATCGATGACCAAAATCGTCGTGGTGACTTCGGGCAAGGGCGGCGTGGGCAAGACCACCACCAGCGCCAGCTTCGCAACCGGCCTGGCCCTGCGCGGCCACAAGACCTGCGTGATCGACTTCGACGTCGGCCTGCGCAACCTCGACCTGATCATGGGCTGTGAGCGCCGCGTCGTGTATGACCTGATCAACGTCATCAACGAGGAAATCAAGCTCGGCCAGGCGCTGATCAAGGACAAGAAGGTCGACAAGCTTTACATCCTCGCCGCCTCGCAGACCCGCGACAAGGATGCGCTGACCCAAGAGGGTGTCGAGCGGGTGCTCAACGAGCTGAAGGCGATGGACTTCGACTTCATCATCTGCGACTCGCCGGCCGGCATCGAGACCGGCGCGCTGATGGCCATGCACTTCGCCGACGAGGCCCTGGTCGTGACCAACCCCGAGGTGTCGTCGGTGCGCGATTCGGACCGCATCCTGGGCATGCTCAACAGCAAGACGCAGCGCGCCATCAATGGCGGCGATCCGGTCAAGGAGCATCTCTTGATCACCCGCTACAACCCGAACCGGGTCGAGGGCGGGCAGATGCTGTCGCTGGACGACATCCATGAAATCCTGCGCACGCCGCTGATTGGCGTGATCCCCGAGTCGGAGATGGTCTTGCAAGCGTCCAACAAGGGCGAGCCGGCGATCCTGATGGAAAACTCGGACGTCAGCGAGGCTTACAAAGACGTGGTGGCCCGCTTCCTGGGTGAAGACAAACCGATGCGGTTTGTCGATGCCGTCAAGCCCAGCCTGTTCAAACGCCTGTTCGGCGGCAAGTGAAAAGGAGAGACCAGATGGGATTCCTTTCTTTCTTCGTCGGCGAAAAAAAGAAGACCGCCAGTGTCGCCAAGGAACGGCTGCAGCTGATCCTGGCCCACGAGCGCAACGGCCGCAGCCGCAGCCCCGACTATTTGCCGCAATTGCAGCGCGAACTGCTAGCCGTCATCTCGAAATACGTGGCCGTCAACCTGGACGACATCAAGGTCCAGATGGAGCGCGAGGGCGACTTTGAGGTGTTGGAGGTGAAGATCGAGTTGCCGGAGTCGCGGCGCTGATTTTTTTGGGTCAGCCCCGCTGTCGGGCCTGCTCCCGCAGCATGAACAAATAAAGGCTTTCCACCTTGGCGCGTGCCCAGGGCGTCTTCCTCAGGAACTTGAGGCTAGACGCCACGCTGGGATCGACCTGGAAGCAGCGGATCTCGATCCGCTGGCCCAGTTCTTCCCAGCCGAAATACTCGGCCAGCGCGGTGACGATGGCCTCCAAGGTGAGGCCGTGCAGGGGGTCGTTGGTTTTGATGTTCATGTGCGCGGGTCGAACTGTTGCCAGTTCTTGCCTTTGTACTGTGCGTAATAGGCTTTGATCGCCGTCATGTCGGCCTCCACATCGCCGGTCGGGTGGAACACCGGCCCCAAGCCGCTGAGCTTGCGCGGGTAGTCCATATAGGCCATCACGATGGGCACTTGCGCGGTGTGCGCAATCCAATAGAAGCCTGTTTTCCAGTAGCGCGTCTTGCTGCGCGTGCCCTCGGGCGGCACGATCAATTGCACCGGGCCGTCGGCGGCCTTGATCGCTGCAGCCGATGCGGCGACCAGGTTGCTCGATTGCTCACGGTTCACCGGGATGCCGCCCAGCCAGCGCATCACGCCGCCGAAGGGAAAGGCAAAGATCTGGCTCTTGCCCATCCAGTACACATTCAGCCGCAGGGCGAAGGCGACCATCAAGGTGTAGGGCAGGTCCCAGTTGCTGGTGTGGGGCGCGGCGATCAGCACGCTTTTGGCACAGTCGGGCGGCAGCGCGCCATCGAGTTTCCAGCCGGTGAGCCTCAGGTAGGCGAGGGAGAACGCGCGCAAGGCGGTGTTGACCACGGGCGTGGTGAAAATCGTTCGGTGCATGGGAGCGAAGTCGCGTTGTAAGAATATGTTTCCGGCATTATCCGTGCCCCTGCCTGCTTATGAGGCAGACCACCGCAAAGCCAGTGAAATCAAGCACTTGCTGGCTTCTCCCCGGACCTGTGCACGGACTTGTCCACAGTTGACGGGGACAGATGTGGCGCGGCGGGTTCTGGCGCATCGATCTTGAGATCGCTGCGCGGAAAGGCCACGCAGGGCAGGATGAAGCCTTCTGCCTCCTCCTCGCGGGAGAGGCCTGGCCATTCGATGCGGTAGCTGATATCGCCTTCCAGCAGGCGGGCGATGCAGGCGCGGCAAGTGCCGTTGCGGCAGGAATGAGGCAACTTCAAGCCTTGGGCCAGAGCGGTGAGCAGCAGGGTCTGATCGGGCGGGCAGTCGAACTGCCAACCCTGGGGGCTGATTTCGATGCGAAAGAGGCGAGGGGGCGTTGGCGTCATGGCCGCTTGATCATCCCAGACGAGGGCCCTGGCAGCTTCTGGCAGACTCGCGGCCATGTTTTCATTGCCACCAGCGCCTTCCTTGAAATACCTCCAGGGCTATCCGCCCGCCCTGATCGCCCAAGTCCAGCAGCTGATTGCCGATGACGAGCTGGGCCCCTTGCTGGCCCGCAAATACCCGGTGCCTGGCCACGAGGTGCGCAGCGACAAGGCCTTGTTCGACTACACCCAAGAGATCAAGGCCCGCTTCATGCGCAACGCCGCGCCGCTGGACAAGGTGATCTTCGACGCCAAGCTCAAAATCATTCAGCACGCGCTGGGTACCCACACCCGCGCCCCGCAGCAGCAGGGCGCAAAGACCAAGATGCGGCGCGAGATCCGCATCGCCAGCCTGTTCCGCGA
>JBBQKT010000187.1:0-7216 GCA_038327205.1 Burkholderiales bacterium
CCCTGAACGGCGCGCCGCTGGCCTTCACGCGAGGGCACAACCCGTATCGGGTGGGTGCCGCCCTGGTGGCCATGGGTGAGCTGTTGGGGCGCTTGTCGGCGGATCGAGTGAATTTGTTGGTGGTGCACACGTCATAGGCCCGACGAAAAAAAAGGCAGCCATCTCATCGATGGTGCCCTTTTTGCCAGCCGCCATGGCCGCACGAATTTCAGGGGCTAGCCGAGGCGATGTGTTGGCGCTGTGGTCACGCTGAGACGAATTAAGCCTTGGCTTCCGTCACTGCTGCTGCAGCTGCCGCAGGCGCGGCCACAGCCTTCTTGGCCGGTGCGCGCTTCTTGGCGGGCGCCTTTGCCGCCGGTGCGGGAGCGGCGGCCACAACTTCAGCGGCCTTGGCAACCACCTTCTTGGCTGCTGCCTTGACCGTCTTGACGACAGGCTTGGCAGCCGTCACAGCGGGCTTGGCGGCAACGACGGCCTTCTTGACGGCGACCTTGGCGGCGACCTTGACGGCCTTGGCGGCCTTGACGACGGGCTTGGCAACAGCGACAGCCTTCTTGGCCGGTGCAGCCTTCTTGGCCGGTGCAGCTTTCTTGGCCGCGGCAGGCTTGAAGCCGACTGCGGCGCTGAGTGCGTCGATGCGCTTGCTCAGCGCGTCAACGTCCTTGGCTGAGGGCACGCCCAGGCTCTTCATGGCCTTGGCAACGCGCTCTTCAAAAATCGATTCCAGCTTGTCCCACTGTTGGCCGGCCTTGGAGCCGACGTCGCCAGCCATGTCGCTGACCTTGCTGGCCATGGCGCTGAGCTTTTCTTCGGCGGCGGATTGAGTCTTCTTTTGCAAGTGCAAGCCCTCTTTAACCAGCGCTTCAAACACCTTGCCGCCTTCGCCTTGCGCTTTGGCGAATGCGCCCAGGCCGGCGGCCCAGATTTGCTGAGCCGAGTCCTTGACATTCTGGGCGATGGCGCTGTCCAGCAGGCCTGCCGGCAGAGCGTCAGCGAACGCGCTCGAAGTTTTCTTTTTGGCAGACATTTTTTGCAGCTTCTTGACCATGTTGTCAGTCCTCATCAGTGGTGGCGATCGCAGGACTATAGGCGGCGGAGCCCGCTTGTGACCGCAAATTCCTAGTGAGTTATCTCTACCCAAAACCGGCCGCGACCCCTGGGAAATTGCCCACAAGCGGCGGCATCCTGATGATCAAGAATCAGGCGATAAACAGCGAGGAGACCCCATGCAGTATTTCGTCACCGGAGCCACCGGCTTCATCGGCCGCCGTCTGGTCAAGACCCTGCTGGCTCGACGCGGCAGCACCGTCCATTTCCTGCTGCGCCAGGAAAGCGCGGCCAAGCTGCCTGAGCTGCTGGCTTACTGGGGCGTCAGCAAGGCGCGTGCGCTGCCGGTCTATGGCGATCTGACGAGCAAGAAGCTGGGTGTTTCGGCCGAGGACATCAAGCGACTCAAGGGCCAGATCGATCATGTCTATCACCTCGCGGCGGTCTATGACCTGCAGGCCGACGAGGCCGCGCAGATCAGCGTCAATGTGGACGGCACGCGCAGCCTGGTGGAGTTTGCCCATGCCATCGACGCGGGTCATGTGCATCACGTCTCGTCCATCGCCGCCGCCGGCCTCTACGAAGGCGTGTTCCGCGAGGACATGTTTGAAGAGGCCGAAGAGCTCGATCACCCCTATTTCATGACCAAGCACGAGAGCGAAAAAATCGTGCGCAAGGAATGCAAGCAGCCGTGGACGGTGTACCGCCCGGCGATGGTGGTGGGCGATTCAACCACCGGCGAAATGGACAAGATCGACGGGCCGTATTACTTCTTCAAGCCGATCCAGCGCCTGCGCCAGATCCTGCCGCCATGGATGCCCTCGATCGGGCTGGAGGGCGGCCGCGTCAATATCGTGCCGGTCGATTTTGTGGTCGGCGCGCTGGATCACATCAGCCATCAAAAAGACCAAGCCGGGCTCAAGGGCCGCTGTTTCCACTTGGTTGATCCGGTCGGCTACCGCGTTGGCGACGTGCTCGATATCTTCAGCCGGGCGGCCCACGCGCCGAAGATGAATCTGTTCATCAACGCGGCGCTGATGGGCTTCATCCCCAAGAGCGTGAAGAAGGGACTGATGGCACTGGCCCCGGTGCGGCGCATCAAGAACGCGGTGATGAAAGACCTCGGCATCCCCGACGACATGCTGACCTTCATCAACTACCCGACGCGCTTTGATTGCCGCGAGACGGAGGCGGCGCTGAAGGGCTCGGGCATTGCCTGCCCCAAGCTCGACGACTACGCCTGGAAGCTGTGGGACTACTGGGAGCGCCACCTCGACCCGGCGCTGTTCATCGACCGTAGCCTGAAGGGCGCCTGCGGTGGCAAGGTGGTGCTGGTGACCGGCGGTTCGTCGGGCATTGGCCTGGCCGCTGCGATCAAGTTCGCCGAGGCGGGCGCCATCACCGTGATTTGCGCACGCGATCAGCACAAGCTCGACGAGGCGGTAAAGGAGATCCGTGCGGCGGCGGGCACACAGGCGCAAATCCACAGCTACTCGGTCGATATTTCCGACGCGGTGGGCTGTGCCGATATGTGCGCCTGGCTGAGCGAGAACTTCGGCGGTGTGGACTACCTGATCAACAACGCCGGCCGCTCGATCCGCCGCGCCATCGAGGGCAGCTACGAGCGCTTTCATGATTTCGAGCGCACGATGCAACTGAACTATTTCGGCTGCCTGCGGGTGACGATGGGCCTGTTGCCCGGCATGGTTGCCAAGAAGCGCGGCCATGTCGTGAACATCAGCAGCATTGGCGTGCTGACCAACGCGCCGCGCTTCTCGGCCTATGTGGCCAGCAAGGCGGCGCTGGATGCCTGGACGCGCTGCGCGTCGAGCGAGTTCGCTGACCAGGGCATCACCTTCACCACCATCAACATGCCCCTGGTGCGCACGCCGATGATCGCGCCGACGGCGATCTACAACAATGTGCCCACGCTCAGCCCCGAGCAGGCCGCTGACATGGTGGCGCAGGCCTGCATCAGCAAGCCGGTGCGCATCGCCACCCGCCTAGGCATCACCGGCGAGCTGATGCACTCGCTGGCCCCGCGGATCGCGCAGATCGTCATGAACACGACCTTCCGCATGTTCCCGGACAGCGATGCAGCCAAGGGCGAGAAAGGCAGCAAGGGCAAGCTGTCGCCGGAAGCGATTGCGATGCAGCAGATGATGAAGGGCATCCATTTCTGAGCTTGTCGCCTGACCCAACAAAACGGCGACCCTCGGGTCGCCGTTTTGTTGGAGCGCTAAAGGCTCAGACCGGGCCGGGAGTCTCGGTCGGTTTGCCGGTAAACGCGCCGGGGGTTGTCTCGGCCTCGTCCTTGGGCGCTGTTGTTTTGGAGCTCGGGGTTGCTGCCAGCTCGGTGTAGGCCTTCAGCGCGGCAGGATGGCGGAAGTCATAAGACTTTTGCTCAAACGTGCTGATCTTGCTGTCCTGGTCGGTGTCCGCAGCCTCGAAGGCGAGGGCGGGTTTGTTCGATTTGGGCGTGCTGTCTGCGGCTGCTTGGGTTGAGCCGCTTCGAGCCGTGGCTTGTGCGGCACCCTGCTTGGAGATCGACACGACAGCAGCGGGCTCTTCGGTGCTGCTGGCGGCTGATGTTGCCTGCTGGGCTTGGGCTTGTTTAGCCGCCTCAAGCCTTTGCTTGGCGGCGATGTCTTCCGTGCTGGGGCGGACAGTGGGGGCGGTGCTGGCGACAGAAGCAATCATGGCAAGACTCCTCAACGGCAAAAAGTTGGGACTGCTGCGCGCTTCGGTGGTGGTGCTGGTGGCGGCTGCGCAGATGAGGCCGATCCTGGATAGGTTGTCGGCCGACGTGGCTGCAACTTTAACGCGATAGCTGCATGAGGAGGGGACTGGTTTTAGAGCGTGGCCGCCACGTCGAGCACCACGGCTTCTCAGCACGCGCAAGGGCGCGGCCAATGACTGCGCCGCCGCGCTCAGGGGCCGGACGATGAACACCGGCGCGTCGGTCGCCTCGGGCAGATGCGGCGTGTGGGGCGGATTGATGAGCAGCAGCGGACGCTGCGGGGTGCGCACCGGCTCGGTGGGGCGTTGGCGGCGGCTGCCTGTCGCCACCATCTTGGGCTCGGTCAATAAACCGCGCAGCGCCGTTGCCAACAAGCGCCATTCAAGCAGCCCGGGGCTGGCTGTGAGAATCTCGCTCAAACCCCGCGTCGGCCAGCCATTGACCGGCATTCAGCATCCAGGGCCGCGAATCCGCTGGCCACGCAGCGGCTGGAGCAGACGCCCAGGCTGCTGGCGCGCCACAGCTGTGTATGCAGCGGTGGCAGGGAGGTGGAGGGCGTTGAGCGGGGAAGCATGAAGAACTTGGGCTGCATGAAAGTACTGTTTGTTTGTAGGGTCTCTGGCTGTGAGCTTTTCACGCAAGCCTCTTGATCGCGCTGACCTGTCTCCCCGCAATCCGGGGGGATGCCATGGGCGATGTCGGTGGCATGAGGTAGGCTAGGGTTTTTACCAGTTCGTCACATTTGAGAGCAGGCATCCCTTCATGGCATTGAGCACGGCCTTTTCTGCGCTATCCGACGCCCCCTTGCTTACCTCCCGTTTGGCCCTGCGTGCGCCGCAGTCGTCTGACCTGGAGGCGATGTTTGAGTTGCTGGCCGACCCCGTCGCCAACCGCTTCAGCGCCTGTGGTTGTCTTGCCACCCGCGAGGCTTCCGAGGCGCTGCTGGCGGGCTGGTTGGCCCATTGGCAGGCCGAAGGTTTTGGCTACTGGGCGATCACCAGCCGCGAGCAGCCGGAGCAGGTGTTGGGCTTTGGCGGTGTGATGCGCCGCACCGTTGACGGCGTCAGCAATCTCTACCTTTATTTCCGCATCCGACCGCAGGCCTGGGGCCAGGGCTTGGCGTCCGAAATGGCAATGGCCGCGCTCAGCCTGGCCCTGGACACCCTGCATGAGCCACGCGTGCTCGCGGTCGTCATGCCGGCCAATATGCCGTCGCGCAAGACGCTGGAGCGCATCGGCCTGCTGCTGAAAAGCTCGCTTGCCGATGTGCCCGGCCAGCCACCCAGCCTGGTCTATGAGATCACGGCGGAGCGCTTTGCAGCGCTGCCGAAGACGCAGCCGGCACCTACTCCTTTTGGGGCTTGATCTGATTGACGAGCTTCAGTGCCAGGCCGCCCAGGCCCAGCACGGCAGCCACCAACACCGCCCATAGCACCCAGCGGCGCTGATCTTCGGCGCTGGCGGCAGACAGCCGCTCGCGCCAGCCAGACTCGTCCGGGGTTTGAGCAACAAGCTCTCCCAGGCTGGCGCTGGGGAGCTTGAATTCATCGCCGCTTTGGTAGGCCGGGATCAGCTGGGCCAGCGCAACGGCGGGCGAGCCAGCGCGCTCGCGGCCAATGGCGAGATGCAGGCCGCTGCCCTTGGCCAGCAGCACCAGTTGCGGCGCGCGCCAACCGATCTGTGCGGCCAGGGCCTGCGTCTGCAACTGGGCGTCCGGGGCGTCCGGGTTGTCCGCCAGCAAACGCCACAAACGTGCGGGCGCCGCGTTCAGGCGCAGGGCTTCTGATGAACTTTCCAGGCCGTTCCTTTGCAAGCGCCAGGCGACAAAACGGCTGACCGGTCGCCAGGCCTCGTCGGCGTTGTTGCGTTGTTCGAGCCGCAGGCTCAGCAGGCTGTTCATCTCGGGCAGGCGCAAGGCCAGCGACTGCGGGGCAATGGGGGCTTGCAGGTCGAGCTGCCAGTGAGCGGGCTGGCTTGCTGTGGCGGCCACCGGCTCGAAGCGCACGGCCTGCTGCGGCAGGGCGGCTGCAGTGGTCTGGCTCAAGCGCGCGCTGCTGCCGGTCAGTGCGACGGCGGTGTCGAAGCGCAGGCGCAGATAGCGCGGGGGCTCAGCCTCGGGCGGCCAGGGGATGGTTTTCAGGCTCAGCGGCTCGGCCGTGGCAGGGCTGCGCAACTCCAGCAATTGCGCCTGCGTCACCACCTGCCACTGGCGACCGTCGGGGCTGGCCTCGGCGCTGACGGTGGTGCTCAGCCCGGCAGTCTGCGCTGCCCAGTCGAGATCGATTCGACTCAGGCGGCTGTCGTCGGCAGGTGTGAACAGCCGGTTCAAATCCAGCAGCCAGACCTTGGACGCGTCTTTGGATGGTGTGGGTTTGCCTGCAGCAGCGCTGACGCTCAAGACCGCGCCATGGCGGTCGAGCCGCAGCTGCAAGCCTGTCGGCGATTCAGCCGTCGGCACAACGGGCCAGGCAAAGCGCGGCACCTCCACGCTGCGCTGCTGCTCGACCGGCAACGCCTGCTGGGCCCAGGCAAATGGCAGGGGTTGGCCCAGCGCATCGAAGACCCGAAGATCGGCCAGGCCCGCGCTGCGCGCAGCTTGCAAGACCGGCCATGGCAGGCTCAAGCGCTGCAAGCCCTCGCCCGGCAGCAGGGTGATGGGCGCGGCTGCGCTGTATTGATTGGGCGTGTCGGGCGTTGCCGCGTTTGCATGGACGGCCAGCGCCAGACTCAAAACAAAAATCCACGCTCTCATGGCTTCACCGCCGTTGACGAGGCCGGTGGCAGCGGCGACACATAACCAATCACCAGCATCAGCCCGCCCACCGCCAAGAAGGACACGATGCGCGCCAGGCTGCCCAAGCTGGAAAGATCGACGATGAACAGCTTCAGCACGACCACAGCCAGCAGCACGGCACCGGCCAGCCAGACCGGGCGCGCTTGTGCAGACGTGGCGCGGCGGGTGGCGTAGAGCATCGTGACCAGGGCGCAGAGCGTCCACAGCACGCTCAGGCCGGTTTGCACCAGGGCGGCATCCAGCGCACCGCCGATCCACATCGGCGTGCCGGCCCAGTGGTGCAGGGTGCGTATCAGCAGGCCATTGAGCCAGACAAAACCCAGCGCCGCGCCGATGATCTGGCCTCTTGTTGACGGGGCATCATGGTTCAGTCGCAGCGCAAAAATCAGCACCAGGCCGTGGGCCAGGTCGAGCGGATTCAGCAGCGGCAGATAGGGCAGCGGCGCCATCGCGGCGTCGCAAAAAGCGTTGACGGCCAGCACCCACAGACACAGCGCGGCCAGCCAGGGTTGGCACAGAAAACGCCGGTAGGCGTCCGCCAGACCAGCCGGTGGCCGCGTCAGCAGGGCCAGCGCCAGCAGGGTCGGCAGCAGGATGGCGGCGGCCGGTGTCCAGCCCTCGTGGCGGGCCACAAA
>JBBQKT010000188.1:0-7140 GCA_038327205.1 Burkholderiales bacterium
GGTGCTGGTCGGCACGCCCGACCGCGACTACGCCTGGGTGCTGTCGCGCACCCCCACCATGGCCGAGGCCGATCTGCAAAGGCTGCTCGACAAGGCGGCGGCGTTGGGCTTCGACAAGGCCGCCTTCAAACGCTCGCCGCAGACGCAGCCGCTGCTCGACTAATTCAGCGTCAGCAGCAGCCGCCGACCTTCTTCGATCAAGGCGAAGCGAGTTGACGGCACGAGCGCGTGGCGGTCCTGCAAGGCCTGCATCTGCGCCACGGCCGCCGTCATCGCGGCCTTCGCCACGCCCGGCTCGGCACTCTCGACCAAGACCCGCGCACGGTAGAAACCGGCCACCGCCGCGCCGGTTTCAAGCACCGGCTGCGGGCCGGGGAACTCGGCCTGAATCTTCACGGCCAAGGCCTGCGCAGCGTCAAGCTGAGCCAACGCAACCCCGCTGCGCCCGGCGGCTTGCTGCGCGATGCCCAGGGTGGTGGCGAGATGAACTTCGCGGGCGCGGATGTCGGGCTGGTCGTGCCAGCGCTTGGCCGCCGCACGCAGCGGTTCGCGCACGGCGGCCAGGCGCTGCAAGCCAGGCTCGGGCGCACCGGCCAGCGCCAGATCGCCGCCGGAATTGATCAAGGTGTCGAGGTAGCGGGCCAGGGTGTTGCGGTCGTCCGGGTCGCGCCGCGCCAGATCACCCCAACGCTCGCAGGCCTCCAGGCCCCAGCGCTCGGCCCCGGCCACATCGCGCAGGCGCCCGGCGGCGAGCAACATCCATTGCGCGTTGCCGGCCAGGTCTTCAAGGTAGCGCGCGTTGTTGGGGGCCTGGGTATGCAGGGCCATCAGGATCTCGCGCGAGGCGGTGATCTCGCGGCGGATGCCGGCCCAATCGCCCTGTGCCTGAAACGCCCGCGCCGCCATCGCATGCACCCAGACCCAGACATGGGGCAGATCCTTGTGCTCGGGCTGCAGCGCGGCCATGGCGTTCAGCTCGGCGCGTGCATCGGCCATGCCGGCCTGCAGGCCGACCGGGTCGCGGTTGGTGGAGGACACATCGGCCAGACGCAGATGGGTGCGGGCCAGCTCCAGCCGGATCAGCAGGTCGGGGGTGTCGTGCGACAGGTGGGCACTGAACAAGGCCACCGCTTGCTGAAGCCCGGCTCTCGCCTTGGCCAGATTGCCGTCCTCGCCCTCCACCGCAGCACGAGCCGACAAGGCCAGGGCCAGCTCATAGGCGCTGTCTTGATCGGTCTTGTCCTCGGCCACCAACTGGGTCAGCGCGGCGATGGCACGCTCGTAACTGCGCATCGCCCCGGCCGTGTCGCCCAAGTGGGCGCGCCGGTAGCCGTTGCGCTGCACCAAGCCGACGACGCGATAGGCCACACCCATTTCCCGGCGCAACTCACGGTCGCTGGGGGCGTCCTGGCTGAGCCGGTCGAGATAGTTCAGCGCATCGACCACCAGGCGCTTGCGCACCGGGGTTGCGCCGGCCAGCGGCTCGACCAGATCGTGATAGTCGAACAGCACCGCATGGGCGAGCTGGCGCAGGTCGTCAAAGCGGGCATTGGCGCGGCTCGCCTGCTGCCAGGCCAGGGCGCCCGAGCCCAGCACCGCCGCCAGCGCGAGGCTGGCCAGCGCGGTGCCGATGCGGTGGCGGCGCACGAACTTGCCCGCCACATAGGTGGCCGACGGCGCGCGGGCGCTGACCGGATAGCCGTTCAAAAAGGCGCGCACATCGGCGGCCAGGGCATCGACGCTGGCGTAGCGGCGCTCGATGGTTTTGTCGAGCGACTTGAGCAGGATGTTGTCGAGATCACCGGCCAGACGGCGGCGGTTGGCCAGCCACTGCGGGTCGAGCGCCTGCGCGGCGCTGAGGCTGCTGGGCCGCGTCGGGGCGTCCTCCAGCACGCTGCGGGCGGCCTCGGCGGGGCTGGTCGCATCACGGCCGGTTGGCCGGGTACCGGTGAGCATTTGATACAGCAGCACGCCCAGGCTGTAGATGTCGGTCGCGGTGGTCACCGGCTCGCCGCGCACCTGCTCGGGGCTGGCGTAGTTGGGGGTGAAAGGCCGCACACCGCCCACCGTCACATCGCTGTCCACCCCCTCCAAGGGGTCAAGCGCCTTGGCAATGCCGAAGTCCAGCAGCTTGACCTGCCCCTGCCCGTCCACCAGCACATTGCTGGGCTTCAGGTCGCGGTGCACCAGCAGATTGCGGTGGGCATGGCCCACGGCGTCGGCCAGCTGCAAGAACAGCTGCAGCCGCGCTTCCAGCGGCAGGCCGCGCACGGCCTCGTCGATGGGCTGGCCGTTCACGTATTCGAGGACGAAATAGGGCAGGCCCTCGTCGCTGGCGCCGGCATCGAGCAGGCGCGCGATGTGCGGGTGCGAAAGCCGGGCCAGCGCCTGGCGCTCCAGGGCGAAGCGCTGCAGCACGGCGCTGCTGTCCATGCCGCGCTTGAGCAGCTTGACCGCCGCCCGGCCCTCGTAGCGACCATCGGCCCGGCGCGCCTCGAAGACCTCGCCCATGCCGCCGGTACCCAGCAGGGCCACGATCTCCCAGGCCCCGAGGCGCTGGCCGGGCCGGGCGGCCTGGGTGGCTTGGGGGGTTTGGTTCAACAGGGCCGGGCTGACCAAAAAGGGATGGGCCCCGGTGCTGGCCAGATGGTGGGCCAGCAAGGCGCTCAGATCACTTTGCAGCTCCGGCTCGGTCGCGGCAACAAAGGCTTCCCGCTGCTCGGCCGGCAGGGCCAGGGCCTGCTCGAACAGCAGCCGCAAAGCGGCCCAGGTCGCCGGAGACATGGCCATGAAAATCAGCTGGGGCGGCGTCGACGGGCGACGGCGGCCACCACCAGGCCGCCCAGAGCCAACATGCCAAAGGTGCCAGGCTCGGGCACCGGGGCGGCCAGCGGATTGAGTTCACGCACAAAGACGTTGGCACCCTGGTGGGCGTTCTTGAAGGTCACATGGGCGCCGCCAAAGTTGGCCTCGCCGTACATCATCTTGGGGATATTGGCAAAGTGCCCGCCTTCGAAACCAATCCACGGGTCTTCGATATTGCTCGTGCGGTTCAGCACATTGGTCATGCCGCCAGCGGCCACGGCCGTGCCCTGCGAGGCCAGCACGGTGGCATTGGGCGCATATGTTTCGCTGGTGTTGCGCATCACATCGGCACCGGCGAGCACGCCCCAAGTCGTCTTATCGCCGGTCATGAACAGGTACTTCTCGGCACCGTTGCTGGCGAAGGGGATGGTCCAGCTGGCAGCGGCCAGCGGGTCGGTCGCCAGGGCGGTGTTCAGGCTGGCCGTGCCGCGCAGGCTGTCATTGACATTGATCCAATTGCCGGTTGCGGCCGAATGGCGCACCAGCATCCAACCGCCACCGGCCGTCGTCATGTCCGCATAAATCTGTTGTGCCGCACCCGCGCCGGCGCCGTCGAAGTCGATCCAGTAAAGCCCGGTTGTGGAGGCGGCGTAGTCTTTCAGGATCTGCGCGGCGGACAACCCCGCGTTGGCGGCACTGCTGCCGTCATAGGGGGCGGCCAGTGCGGCGAGTGGAAGGATGCCGATCAGGGCAACGGCGAGTCGGGAGAGCATTTGCATGGTGATGAGCCTGTGGGTCATGACGGCAGGCTCGCGGAATGCTTGCCCTGATCATTAACGCATGGGCCCCACGCCAGAAAGCTCATGGGCAAACCCTGGCACCCCCCAGCTGCGGGGGGCGCTGAATCAGGCCTGCACCGCGCGCGGCAGCAGCGCGGCTGGGCGCAGGCGGCCGACCGGCGCCTCGATCCAGCGGTGAAACGGCACGGCTGCCAAGTTGCTCAGCAGCCAGGCGGCCACCATCGCCCCCACAGCAACCCAGGCGGGGGCTGCGTCCTTGTGCTCGAACAGCGCATTGACCAGCAGGCAGATCGGGAAGTGCACCAGGAACAGCGCATACGAGTGGGTGCCGAAATGGGCCAGCACGGCGGAGGGGCGCGGTCGGCGCAGCAAGGGCTGGCCGGTCGAGTGCCGGTGTTGCAGCCAGATCAGCAGCAGCACCGTGGCCAGGGCCAAGGCGATGCGGCCCCGGAAGTCGTAAATCAGTGCCGCGACGACCAGCACCGTCAACATGCCCAGCCAACGCCCGCGCCACTGGCTCAGGCTCAGCCAATGGGCCAGTGCGCCCAGGCCGTAGGCACCGAAGAAGTAAAGGCCCCAGACATCGAGCCCGGCGTCGAGGTTGAACGCCCACAGCGAGGCCAGGGTCAGCAGCAGCACCAAGGCCGGGGCCAAGATGCGCGCGCGCGGCACCTGTCGGGCCAGCCACAGCAGGCCCAGCAGCAGGGCGAACAGCTGCAGATCGATGGCCACATACCAGGCACCGACGGTCAGTGCCTCGTAGCCCAGCAGGTCATGCAGCAGCAGGGCATGTGCCAGCAACTGCCCGGCGCTGACCGAGGTCGGCACGAGATTGGGCAGCCAGCGCGCCACCAGCGCCGAGCAGGCCAGGGTCAGCAGCACGGCGGCAAAGAAGGGCAGCATCAGGCGCAGATAGCGCTGGCCCAGCAATCGTGCGGGGGCGCCGCGCAGCGGCAGCCGCGCCGGGCTCAGCCCGCGCGCGCTGAGGTAGCCGCCCACGACCAAAAACACCTGCACCGCCATGCGCCCATAGTCATAAAGCACCGCCATCAGCTGCGGCGCCAGCCCATGCACGGCATCGGCCAAGGGGCCATAAGCGCTGAGGTGGTGGAGCACGATCATTTGCGCGGCCAGGGCTTTCAGCGCGTCGATGTGCAGCAAACGGGAACGGGAACGGGAAGGCTGCAGACTCATCAACGAAGCGCCCGCTGTCATTGAAAACAGCGGGCGCGCTTTTCTTCTAAATTTCTCTGGATTTTTCGGGAGTCGCTGAAAGCTTGGCCGCCTTCAGCTAAGCCCATGATTCTATGAGGATTTACACCCCAAAGACAAAGCTCCCGACGCCAGTCGTTACGCCTTGCTACCGAACAGCCGCCGAAGCCATGCCAGCAGGCGCTGCAACACCCCGCCGCTCGGCGCCGGCGTGGTGACCACGGCGGCGCCCACCGCAGGCGGGTACTTCTCTTGCAGCTTGGCATTGAAGGCGGCAAAAAAGTCGCCGGCCATCTTTTGCGCGGCCATGTCCACCAGGCGCGAGCCGATCTGCGCGATCTTGCCGCCAACACTGGCATTGGCCTCGTAGTGCAGGGTCGTCACGCCCGAGCCGGTGCTTTCCAGCCGCACCTGCGCCGTGCCCTTGCCGTGGCCGGCCGCACCGCCCGAGCCTTCAAAGGCGAGCTTGTAGCTGTTCGGCGGCTGCAGGTCGGACAACCTCAGCTTGCCCTTGAACTTGGCCTTGACCGGGCCGATGGAGACGCTCAGCAGCGCCTCGTATTCATTCTCGCCAATCGGATTGAGCGCGTCGCAGCCGGCGATCGAGGCCCTGAGCATCTCAATATCGTTGAGCGCGTCCCAGGCCTGCGCCTGGGTGACGGGTAAGGTTTCTTGTCCGGTGAGGTTCATGTTTTGGCTTTGGAAAGCAGTTCGGTGAGGTGTTCAAGGCTGGCCAGATTGTGTGCCGGTAAATGCATCGTCACCTCGGGCAGCAGCGCGCGCACGCCGGCCGCCTTCGGCTCGAAGCCGTCAAAGCGCAGCAGCGGGTTCAACCAGATCAAGCGGCGACAGGCCAGGCGCAGGCGCTGCGCCTCGAAGGCGAGCTGATCCAACGCCTCGCCGCCTTGCTCCAGGCCGTCGGTGATCAGCAGCACGGTGGCGTCGCTGCTCAGCACGCGGCGCGACCAGTGTTTGTTGAATTCATGCAGGCAGGTCGCCAGCCGCGTGCCGCCCGACCAATCCGCCACCGCGCGCGACACGGCCGCCACGGCCAGATCGGGGTCGCGTTGCTTCATCAGCCGGCTGATGGGGGTGAGCCGGGTGCCGAAGACAAAGCTGCTGACCTTGGGCGCCAAGCGGCGTTGAACCGGATTGCTGAGGCCGTGGGCCAGGTGCAGCAGGGTGCGCGAATAGCGGCTCATCGAGCCCGAGATGTCGGCCAGCACGATCAACGGCGCGACCTTGAGCCGCGGCGTCTGCCGCTTCAGCGGCGCAGCCTCACTGCGGCCCTGGGCACGCAGGCTGGCGCGCCAGTCGATGCGGCCGCGCGGCGACGGCATTTGACGGCGCGTCGGCAGGGCCTCAAAAAACGGCTGCATCGTCTGCAACGCGCGCTTCGCCTCGGCCCACTCGTCGGTCGTCATCGTCTCGAAATCGCGCTGGCGCAGCACTTCGCGCTCGCTCCAGGTCAGCCGTGCATCGGCCTCGATTTCCTGTTCCGGCTCGGCCTCGCGTTGCGGGGGTGGCGCATGCGGGAACAGCGCGTCGGCGAGGCGGCGGTTCTCAGGCGGCGGCGGCACGCCGAGCTTGGCATCGGCGCGGGGCAAGAGCATCGCCATCGCCCGGCCGAGCAGATCGGGGTCACGCCAGAAGATATAAAACGCCTGGTCGAACAACATGCGGTGCTCGGCGCGGTCGATCAGACAGGCGGCCAAGGTGGCCTTGAAGTCGCCGCGCGATGTGAGACCGCCCATTTGCAGCGCCTGCAGGGTCAGCTCAACCCGGTCGGTACCCACCCGCATGCCGGCGGCCCGCAGCACGCGGGCGAAGTGCATCACGTTGTCGGCCAAATAATTACTCAAAGTGCGGCCCGCACCTCGGCCAGCAGCCGCGCCGCTTCGGAGCCCTGCACGCGGGCAATGTCGTCCTGGTATTTCAGCAGCACACCCAAGGTCGATTGCACCGTCTCGGGATCGAGCACCAGCGCGTTCAGCTCCAGCAGCGCCCGCGACCATTCGATGGTCTCGGCCACGCCGGGCAGCTTGTACAAATCCATCGTCCGAAGGCCCTGGATGAAGCCGACGATCTGCCGCGCCAGTTCTTCCGGCGCGCCGGGCACCCGCAGCCGCAGGATCTCCAACTCGCGCGCGGCCGAGGGGAAATCCACCCAGTGATACAGGCAGCGCCGCTTCACCGCATCGTGAATTTCACGCGTGCGGTTAGAGGTGATGACCACGATGGGCGGATGCACCGCCTTGATCGTGCCGAGCTCGGGAATGGTGATCTGGAAGTCGCTCAGCACTTCGAGCAAAAACGCCTCGAA
>JBBQKT010000189.1:0-7112 GCA_038327205.1 Burkholderiales bacterium
CCCCCCAAACCACATGCCCGCCGAGGCGAATTCAGCGCACACAAGCGTGCTGAGCCGTCTCCCGTGCCTCGCGCTGCAGCCGCCTGCCTTGCGGGCGCAGCTCGACCCGGCGTTTGCCCTTGCTGTCCGCAGGGCGCTCTACCAACCCGATCTTTTCGAGCGGCAGCAGTTGCTTTAGCAGTTGCGAGGCCGGCATGCACATGGTGCGCGCGAGCTCGGCTGCGGGCATGGCCTCAGATGCAGCATCCAGCACCGTGAGTAGCACGAAATCGGCCCACGACAGGCCGTGGTGCGTGCCGAGTTCGTCGTCCAGCCTGTGCACCATCGCCGCGTGTGCCAGGTGCCGTTCCATGCAGGCTTGCAAGGCTTGTTCGCTCATGGCGACAGCCCTTGCAGTTCGCGGTAGATCTGCTCCAGCGCTTTCAGCTCGCCCGCGTAGTCGAAGTCCGCATCCTGGCGTTCCTTCACCAGCTCCAGTACTTCGAAGGCGAGTCCGTCCGCGCCGCTGCGATTCCACTCGGCCTGCAGTACGCGGTCTGCGTGGCTGCCCATGCGCAGTTCGAAGCGCACGCGATTCAGCGTCGCGTGCACGTTGCGGCTCGCGCCGAGCAGCCGGTGACCGCTCGCATGGTCGCGGATGGCGTAGATGCCCATGGGCGGAAAGGCATCACGCGCCTGGCGCGCGGCCACCCGCCGCGCCGAGCGCGACACCTGATTGGCGGAAGAGTCCATTTTCTTTCTCCTTTTAACGGTAATAGAGGCCGTGCAACACCAGCAATACCAGCATGGTCAGAAACGCGGCAGAACAGGCCCAGAACAGGCCTGCCAGGCCGAAGTGCGCTTCCAGCGCCACGGCAACCGGCAACTCGACGGCAACTCGACGCCAACGATCGCGGCCATGCTCAGAAGCGCCGGCACCAGTGCCGCGCCGCTCACGTGTATCGCGCTCACCAAGTCCTTGCTCCAGCGCTGGCCCGGGTTCCAGGAAGACGCGCAAGGCAAATGGCGCGAGCGCGTGCGCAAGGTCGGCGCAGGTCCGGCGCGGCTCTTCGCTTCTGGCGAGTTCATCAAGGCTCCTGTCGATTCGCGGGCGTGTGTGTCCGCAGCGCTGCGGCTTGGAGCCGCGCGCTGGTTGCAAACAAAAGTGAAAGTGGGCTGGCCTTAGCCGGGTTCAGGCTCGGCGAGCTGCTGCACGTAGGCCTGCAGGTCCTCAGGCCAGGTGGCCATCTGCGCAACCAGCCGCTCGTGGTCGCCGGCGAACAAAGCCCGCGATGCTTCCTCGAAGCCGGCGAGGTTTCCGGCCAACGTGGACATGGCCTGATACGCACGGTCGCACGCCTGGCGCTTCCGGTCCCGCTCGCTGCCTTTGCGCCTTGCTTCGTGTACGAGCTTGCGCAGGGCCACGGAGGCACCACTTGGCTGCGCTGCAAGCCAGTCCCAATGTTCTGGAAGCAAGGTCACTTCGCGGGCAATCACGCCGAGCTTGGGACGACCGCGGCCTTTGGGCTCTTGGTTGGGCTCTTGGTTGGGCGCTGGGTCAGGCGCTAGGTTCGGCGCGGCCACGGCGTAGCGCGCCACGACGTCTTCCTCGCTGCCGCGCAGGTCCAGTTCGGCACACTGTCCGCTGGCATTGCTGAAGACCAGCGGATGCCCCTCCGCTTGGGCTTGCTGCGCCCGCAGGACAGCGACGGCGACCTCATGCAATGGGCCGGCGGCGAGGCGCCGCCCGTCCAAGAACGCGGTGTAGATGATGGGCATGGGTTGGTCCATGCCGCGAATTCTATCCGGGTAAAATTACCAAGTCAAATAAAATCCGGGTAAAAATAGAGTTGCGGGCGAGGGGCGGTTCACAAGCGGCTGGACTTGATCAGGCGATGACCCACGCGGATGACTTCAAGCAAGGGGCTTGACCCAGCCCAGTCGACAGGATGAGCCGCCCGCAATGGGCATGCCCCGCTGCATTGCGCACGCACTCAACCCGTGCTGAACCTCGCCCCCGCCGCCGCAAACAGCCCCTCCAACAGCGCCAGCTTGCGCCGCGCTTCGGACCGTTTTTTCGACGGCACCGCCTCGATGTCAATATCCGGCGCGGTCAGCGGCGCGATCTCGAAATTGCCATCCGCCCGCTGCGTCGCGCCCAGCTCCAGCCAGAGCTGGTCGTAATTGGCGGTGATGCGCCAACGCCGCCACAGGTTGATCGCGATGCGGTTGTGGTTGCTGACCAGCACCACGCGGGCGCAGCCCAGCCGGTCGGCCAGGTGGCGGGCCAGGGCGATCAGCAGCGCGCCGGGACGGGCGCCGAACAGGTCACGCGTGGCGGTGCGCACCAGCTCGCGAGCGGCGGGGCAGGCCGAGCCTTGCAAGCGGCCCACCATCAGCGCGGGCTGGCCACCGTCATTGGCGATCAGCACAAAAGACGCGGCAAAAATCGTTTCGTCCTGGTAGCGCAGCTTCAGGCACAGCTCGCCCTCACGGTGGCCGTCGCGTGCTGCGCTCAACAGCACCTGGGCGGGCGCGCCTGATTTGCAAATGAGCGAGGCCAGGGCCACATCGGCCAGCGTGGCGGCGCGCACCAAGCTGCCCAAGCCCGCGCGGCTGAGAAAGTCGTAATGCTCGATCAACACATCGACGCGGTCGGCACAGCGCAGCTGGCGCGACAGATAGGGCCGATAGATCTTGCCGGCCGCCATCGGCAAGGTGCGGATTGCATCGGCCAGGATGTCGCTGTGCTGCACAAAACGCAGCCAGCGCGCCGAGGAGCGGGGATGCAGCCAGCGGCCCAGCATCAGCTTGAAGCGGGTCTTCGCATCGATCTGGTCAAACATGCCAGCCGACCAGCGCGATGGAAGAACTGACAACGGGGCGTTGGAAGCAAGCATTGCTGCACTGTGAAGCGGTGCCCCTGACCGCGGCCTGACCGAGGGGGTGGTCTGGGGTAAGGTGCGGCCCATGCGCATCCTCCTCGTCGAAGACGATCTCCTGCTCAGCCAGACCATGCTGCGCAGCCTGACCGATGCGGGCCACCATGTGGACGTGGCACGCACCCTGGCCGAAGCGCAGCACTTCTGGCGTGTTCAAGAATTCGACGCCGTCCTGCTCGACCTGAACCTGCCCGATGGCAGCGGCCTGCTGGCCTTGCGCGCCGCCCGCAGCCGGGGCGACCGCACACCGGTGCTGGTGCTGACCGCCCGCAACCGCACCGAAGAACGCATCGCCGGGCTCGATGCCGGGGCTGACGACTACCTCGGCAAACCCTTTGACTTGGCCGAGGTGGAGGCACGCCTGCGCGCCCTGGTGCGGCGGCGGCTGGACCTGACCGACGAGGTGTGCGTCGGCCATTTGCGGCTGGACCGACGGGCGCGGCGAGCCTTTGTCGGCAGCGAGCCGCTGGACCTGCCGGCGCGTGAATTCGAGGTGCTGTGGGAATTGCTGACGCCGCCCGGCCGGGTCGTCAGCAAAACATCGCTGTCCAACAAGCTGTCGGACTTTGATGAGTCGCTGGGCGCCAACGCGCTCGAAGCCTTCATCTCCCGGCTGCGTAAAAAGCTGCAGGGCAGCGGCGCCTCGATCCGCACCTTGCGCGGCCTGGGCTATGTGGTGGAAGCGGGCGATTGAAGACGGCAGAACGACGACCGTCGCTGCGCACCCGGCTGCTGCTCGACGTGCTCGTGCCCCTGTTCATCACCTGGGTGCTGGGCACCGCAGTGACGGTGGGGGTGGCCTATTTCTTCACCCAGCGCGCGTTCGACAAAGCGATGCTGGACGACGCCTATCTGCTGGCCTCGCGCCTGAGCCTGCAGGGCGGCGAGCCCGTGCTGGGCATGACGGCGGCCGACCTCAGCACAGCGCTGTTCGACCCGCGTGAAACCGAGTTCTACAGCATCGTGCGGGACGATGGCCGTTGGGTGGCGGGTGAAGTGTCCCTGCCCTTGCCCGCTGTCACCAACGACGACGCGACCCAGTTTTTCACCCTGCGCTACAAGGGTCTGGACCTGCGCGCCGTCATCCTCGACCACGACAGCCCGGTGCCACTGCGCATTGCGGTGGCGGTCACCACGCGGGGACGCAGCCAGTGGCTGAACCGCTTGCTGCAACTCGCGGTTCTGCCGCAGGTGGCCCTGCTGATCGGGCTGGCGGTGTGGCTGCAACGCGGCATCCGGCGTGATCTGAAGCCGCTGTCGGCCCTGCAGCGCAATGTCGAGCAGCGCGATGCCGCCGACCTCACACCCCTGCCTGCCCCCGATAGCCCGACGATGCCCACCCGTGAGGTAGCGGCCTTGAGCAATGCCATCAATGCCCTGCTGGCGCGGGTGGACGACGGCCTGCGGGCGCAGCGCGAGTTCAGCGGCAATGTGGCGCACGAGCTGCGCACGCCGCTGGCCGGCATCCGCGCGGCGGCCGAATACGGGGTGGCGCAGGACGAGCCGCAGCGCTGGCGCGAGCAGTTGTTGGCCGTGCTGCACAGCCAGCAGCGTGCCAGCCATCTGGTCGATCAATTGCTGGCCCTGGCCCTGGCCGACGAGGCCCACAACAGCCGCGCGCTGCGCCCGGTGCGCCTGGGCGAGGTGGCGCGCGAGGTGCTGCTGCAAACCATCGCCCGGGCCGACAAGGCCGGTGTGGACCTGGGGGCCAGTGGCCTTGAGCTGCCAGTGCAGGTGATGGCCGAGCCAGCCCTGCTCGAAGGCCTGCTGGCCAATCTGCTGGACAACGCCTTGCGCTACGGGGGCGGCGCGGACAAGCCCGTCATCACCGTCGATCTGCGTGAGCAGGGCGGCAGCGTCTGGCTCAGCGTCACCGACAACGGCCCCGGCATCGCCCCGGCCCAGCGGCAGGCGCTGCGCCAACGCGGCGCGCAGGGGCCAGGCGCTGTTCAGCTGGGCCTGGGCGCAGGGCTGGGCCTGTCCATCGTCGAGCGCTATGCCCAGCTGATGCGGGCCGAGTTGCGCTTGGAAGACGGGCCGAACGGCGAAGGCCTGAGCGCCATCGTGGTGTTCCCGCTCATCGCTTGAGCAGGTAAGTGGCCATCGCCCGTGCAGGCAGCTCGGCCACGCCGCGTGCATCGTCCACCCGCAGCGTGAATTTGATGGCCGCCTCGCTGCGGTTCATCGCCACCACGGCCGTGCTGCCGTCCGGGTTGACGAAGGCGGTCGCTTCCAAGGCCTGCTTGGTCGCCGCACACAGCACACGCTGCGCACCGCGTTTGATGAAACGGCTGAAATGGCCGAGGTAGAAATACGAGCTTTGATGCGTCAAAGCCCCGCTCGCCCGGTCGGCCAGGATCGGTGCGCTGCACAGGTTGCCGACATGGTTGGGGCCACCGGTCTCGTCGAGCAGCAGGTTCCAGTCGATCCAGCCTGCCGTCCAGCGGTTCAGGTCGTTGATCAGGGAGCGGCCATAGCGTTCGCCCAGCGCCCATTCGCCGCTGTGCGGCCCGCCTTCCTGGCAGCCCTCGGTGAACACCAGCGCCTTGTCGGGCCAGGCGTCGTGCACTTGCTGGACATGGTCGAAATGGTCTTCGCCATACCAATGAAAGCCGCAGCCCCAGACGTACTGGGCGGCCTCGGCGTCGCTGTAAACCACGCTGGCACGCTCGACCATCAGGTCGCGGTTGTGGTCCCAGATGACGATCTTGATGTGGCTGAGGCCGGCCGCGGCCAGGGTCGGGCCGAGGTGGTCGCGCACGAAATCGCGCTCCTCTTCGGCGCTGTAAATGCATGAATCCCAACGCTGCGTGGCATCGGGTTCGTTCTGCACCGACACGCCCCACACCGGCACGCCCTCGGCGGCATAGGCCTCGATGAAGCGCACGTAGCAGCGCGCCCAGGCGGCGGCACAGTCGGCTTTGAGCTTGCCGCCTTGGTTCATCTGCCCATTCGTCTTCATCCAGGCCGGTGGCGACCAGGGCGAGACCAGCAGCTGGATCGGCTCGCCCGCCACCGCCTGCGCCGCCTTGATCATCGGCAACAAGGCCTGGCGGTCGCGATCGATATTGAAATGCGCCAGCGCTTGGTCACCGGCCACGTCGGCATGCGCATAGTTGCCCAGCGCGAAATCGCAGCTGTTCATGTGGACACGGCACAGGCGGTAGCCGTGGCCCTGTTCGGCATCGAAATAGTCGCGCAGCAGGGCTTGCGATTGGGCCGGCGGCAGGGCAGCCCAAGTGACTGCCGCCGCCTCGGTGAAGGCCGCGCCAAAGCCTTCCAGGGTCTGAAAGCGCCGCGCGGTATTGACTATCAGCTGCGGCAGCCGCGTGCGCTCGGCATCGTCGATCAGCGCTGCGCTGCTGAGCGTCAGTGGCGCAAGCTCGACGAGTTGGTTCGTCTGGTCGCGGGCGCTCAAAAAGCAGCGGACGACGGCAGGGGCGAGCAGTGTTGTCGGCATGGCATCAATATTTCTGAAAGCGGTTTCACAGCATAACGCCCGCTACATTCAAAGCCCGCTTTGGAGCCCTGCCCATGACCGACACCGCCCGCTTTGAACTGTTCTCGTTTTGGCGCACCTCGGCGACCTACCGCGTGCGCGTCGCCTTCAACCTCAAGGGCGTGAAGCCCACCGAAAGCAATGTCAACCTCGACACCGGCGAACAGCGCGGCGAGGCCTTTCTCAAGATCAACCCGATGGGCGGCATTCCGGCCCTGATCGACCACGGCGCAGGTCAATCCGCCACGCCAATCACGCAGTCGCTGGCGATCCTGGAATTTTTGGACGAAACCTATCCCACGCCGCCCCTACTGCCTGCCGATGCCCACGGCCGCGCCCGCGTCCGCTCACTCGCCGCGATGCTGGCCGCCGACACCCATCCGCTGATCACCCCACGGGTCAAGAAATACCTGATGAGCACCGGCAAGTTCGACGACGCCGACTGGCGCGCCTGGCAGATCCAGTGGTTCAGCACCGGCCTACATGCGTTTGAGCAGCGGCTCGCCAGCGAGGCCGAAACCGGCGCCTTCTGCCATGGCGACAGCGTCACGATGGCCGACATCTGCCTGGCCAGCATCATTGCCGTGATGCGCGTGTTCAAGGTCGAGGTGCAGGGCATCCCGACGGTGCTGCGCATCGTGGCAGCCTGCGAGGCGATGGAGGCCTTTGCGCAGGCCGCGCCGAGCCGGCAG
>JBBQKT010000190.1:0-7091 GCA_038327205.1 Burkholderiales bacterium
TTTCTCCAGTCGAGTACTGACCATGAATTTGCGTGACATCAACATCGGCTCCCGCCTCGGCCTGGGCTTCGGTGCAATTTTGCTGGCTGCCAGCGCCCTGATGATTGGGGCCCTGCTCAGCACCGGCGCCAGCCGCAGCGCCCTGCTGGAAACCTTGCAGCGTGCATCTGCCCAACAGGACCTGGCCGTCGAGATGCGCAACGCCTTGCTCAACAGCGCCGTGGCTGTGCGCAATATGGGCTTGCAGACGCAAGTGGAGGGCGTGCAGAAGGACGAGGCCGAGGCCAAGCGCCAGCGTGCTGGCTACTTGGCCGCCAAGGGCAAGTTGGAAGCCAGCGGGCTGAGCCCCCAAGAGCGGGAGCTGTTCGGTCGCCTGGACGACATCGACGGCAAGATGAACGGGTTTTTCAAGGAAGCCGTCGACCTGGCAGCCCAGTTCAACACCGAGCAGGCGGGCAAGGTCATCACCGACAAGATCGACCCGCTGCTCAAGCAGGCCTCGACCGAGTTGGTGAGCTTTATCGCGATGCAAAAGCAGCATGGCCAGGAAGCCACCGACCAGGCCAATGCCGCCAACCGCAGCACCGTGACCGTGATCGGCGTGGCGGGTGCCCTGGTGCTTGCCTTAGCGGCCTTGATGGCTTGGCGCCTGACCGCCAGCATCACCGGCCCACTGCAAATCGCACTGGACGCCACCAGCCGCGTTGCCGAAGGCGATCTGGCCAGCACGATCGAAGTCAGTGGCCGCGACGAAGCGGGCCAGTTGCTGGCCGGCCTGCTGGCGATGCGCGACAACCTGGCCCGCATGGTCAGCGAGGTGCGCCTGGGTGCCGAGAACATTTCCACCGGCGCGAACGAAATCGCCGCCGGCAATGCCGACCTGTCGCAGCGCACCGAAAGCCAGGCTGCCAATTTGGAACAGACCGCCGCGTCGGTCGAGGAACTCAGCGCCACGGTCAAGGCCACCGCCGATACCGCGCGCCAGGCCAATCAGATGGCCGGATCAGCCAGCACCGCGGCCGTCAAGGGCGGCGATGTGGTCGGGCAGGTGGTGGCGACGATGGAAGACATCAGCGCCTCGTCGCGCAAGATCGCCGACATCATCAGCGTCATCGACGGCATTGCGTTCCAGACCAATATTCTGGCGCTGAACGCAGCGGTTGAGGCCGCGCGCGCCGGTGAACAAGGGCGTGGTTTTGCCGTGGTGGCCAGCGAGGTTCGCAGCCTGGCCGGCCGCTCGGCCGAGGCCGCCAAAGAGATCAAGACCTTGATCGGTGCCAGCGTCGAAAAGGTTGAGGTCGGCAGCCACTTGGTGGCCGCGGCCGGCGCCTCGATGCAGGACATCGTCAGCCAGGTCAAGAGCGTGGCCACACTGATCAGCGAGATCAGTGCCTCGGCCCATGAGCAGACCGGCGGGATCAGCCAGATCAACCAGGCGATCGCCCAGCTCGACCATGTGACGCAGCAGAACGCGGCCCTGGTCGAAGAAGCCGCCGCCGCCGCCGAAAGCCTGAACCAGCAATCGGCCCGGATGGTCGAGGTGGTCAGCGTGTTCAAGCTCAGCGGCAACAGGCAATGAGGATGGGGGCGCCAAGCCGTCGCTGCTGACAAAACGGCGACGGCGCTTCGGTATGCTCGGCCCATGCCTTCAAATCTGACCAACTTGACCGCCACGCCCCGCAGCTTCAAGTACTACGACCTCATCATGGTCGCCTTCGTGACCGTGCTGCTGTGCTCGAACCTGATCGGCGCGGCCAAGGCGGCGCAAGTGACCCTGCCGCTATTCGGCACCGTCACCTTCGGGGCCGACCTGTTGTTCTTCCCGATCAGCTACATCTTCAGCGACATCCTGACCGAGGTTTATGGCTACGGCCGTGACCGCCGCGTGGTCTGGGCCGGCTTCGGGGCGCTGATCTTTGCGGCGTTCATGACCACGGTGGTGGTCAATCTGCCGCCGGCCAACAACGAGTTCATGGCGCTGTACCAACCCCACCTGGAGGCCGTCTTCGGCAACACGCCGCGCATCGTGGCCGGCTCCATCATTGCGTTTTGCTGCGGCAGCTTCGTCAACAGCTTCGTGATGGCCAAGATGAAGCTGTTGACGAATGGCAAGTACCTCTGGGCGCGCACCATCGGCTCAACCATCGTCGGCCAGTTGGTTGATACCGGTCTGTTCTTCGCCATCGCGTTCTACGGCATCTGGCCCACCGATCAGCTCTTGGCCGTCGTCACCGCCCAATACCTGTTCAAGACGACCTGGGAAATCATCATCACGCCGGTGACGGTGCGGGTGATCGGCTTCCTGAAGCGGGTCGAGGGTGAAGACCACTACGACCGCGACACCAACTTCTCGCCGTTCAGCTTGAAGTTGTAGTTTTCGGTCGGTCTTTTTTTGCGGCCGCCGATGCAGGCAGGGCGGGGGTTCCGAGCGGACGACCCGCTTATGTCCCTCTGCACCCCCGCCCTGCCTGCATCGGCTGTGCTTCGCGTCAGGCCAAAGGCAGCTTGCGTCGCCGCTCGCCGGTCAAGGCAAACAGCGCATTCGCCAGCGCCGGTGCCGCCGGGGGCACGCCAGGCTCGCCGATGCCGGTGGGTGGATGGTCGCTGGCGATCAAGTGGGTTTCGATCAGCGGCGTCTGCGCCAAGGTCAGCATCGGATAGTCGGGAAAGTTCCGTTGCTGCACCACACCGTCCTTGATGTCGATGCGGCCGTACAGCGCTGCCGTCAGGCCGAAAATCACCGCGCCCTCCATCTGCTGCGCCACGATGCCGGGGTTGACGACCACGCCGCAATCGACGGCGCAGACAACCCGGTGAACCTTGGGTTTGCCGCCTTCCAGCGACACCTCCATCACCTCGGCAACGATGCTGCCGAAGCTTTCGTGCAGGGCCAGGCCGCGGGCTCGATTTTTAGGCAAGGGCTGACCCCAGCCCGCCTTCTCGGCCGCCAGCTGCAGCACCGCCGCATGGCGCGGCAAGCCACCCAGCAAGCTCAGGCGGTAGGCCAGCGGATCGGCCCCGGCAGCGTGGGCCATCTCATCGACAAAGCTTTCGGTGAAGAACGCGTTGTGCGAATGGCCGACCGAGCGCCAAAAGCCGACCGGCACGCCGTGCCTCGTGGCGCTGTGCGCGATGCGGATATGGGGCACGTCGTAAGGCTGGTCGTAAAGACCTTCGGCGGCTGTCTTGTCGGGCATGTCGACCGGGCCGGACAGCAGAGGCAGCGCACGCGCCATCCAGCGCGGCGAGATCGCATCGCCCGCGCTGCCGATCTGCAGGGCCACCGGCTTGCCGCTGGCATCCAGGCCCGCCTGGCAAAAAGCGGCACCGGCCGGGCGGTAGAAGTCATGCGTCGTGTCTTCTTCGCGTGACCACAACAGTTGCACCGGCAGGCCGCCGCAGTCCATTGCCACGCGCACCGCCTGGCCGACGAAATCGATGTCCAGCCGCCGGCCAAAGCCGCCGCCGAGATAGCTCACATGCAGGGTCACGGCATCGGCGGCAACGCCGGCCACTTGCGCCGCCAGCGCACGGGCAAGCCCGGGCACCTGGGTCGGCGCCCAGATCTCGACCCGGCCGTCCTTGACTTGCACCGTGCAGTTCATTGGCTCCATCGTGGCGTGGGCCAGATAGGGCGCTTCGTACAGCGCCTCAACCTTTTTCGGCGCATCGGCGAAGGCCCGGGCGGCATCACCTTGCGAGCTGAAAGCGAGGCCATCCTGGGCGGCGGTCTTGGCGCTGGCCACCAGCGACGCGGCGATGGCGGCGCTGTCCAGCGGGCCGGCCGGGCGCGGCTGCCAGGTGATGTCCATCGCCTGCGCGGCGCGCAGCGCATGCCAGCTGGTGCGAGCGACGACGGCCACGGCCGGCTGACCACCGGCATAACCGGCCAAGGAAACCACACGCAACACGCCGGGCTGGGCCAGGGTGGCATTGGCCGGAATGACGCCCGGCGAGCCGCCTAGCATCGGCGCGTGGCGAATGGCCGCAAACACCAAACCCTCCGGCCTCGCGTCAATGCCGAAACGCGCCGAGCCATCGATCTTGGCGGCCAAATCCTGGCGCGGCGCGGGCTTGCCGATCAGTGTCCACTGCGCCGCTGTCTTCAGCGTGACCTCGCCGGGCGGCGTGGCCGAGGCCTCCTGCGCCAGCTCGCCGAAATGGGCACTCGGGCCGGAGGGATGGCTGATGCGGCCGTCCTTCAACTGCAGCTCGGCCAGCGGCAGCTTCCAGCGCAGCGAGGCCGCACCCAGCAGCTGTTGGCGGGCGTTGGCAGCGGCCAGGCGCAGCGGCAGCCAGGCATCGGCCACGCTGGTGCTGCCGCCGGTGGCGTTGACGCCCAGCTCGCGGGCCAGCTTGGCAACCGTCCAGGTCCCGAGCTTGGTGAAGGTGGATTCAGCCCCCGGCTCGCTGCCGCGCGGGTGCAGGGGCAGGCTGCCGACAAACATCGCCACATTGCCGTAAATCGAATCATGACCGGCCTCGATCAGCCGCAGCCGGTCCAGCGGCACGCCCAGTTCCTCGGCCACCAGTTGGCCCAGCGCGGTGTGCACGCCCTGGCCCATCTCGCTGCGGTTCATCGCCAGCAGCACCGTGCCGTCGGCAGCGATCTTGATCCAGCCGTTCAGGCCGACCTCGCCCGTGCGTGCGGCCAAGGTCGACGCCGAGCCCAGCCGGCTGCGCGGCGGCAACAGGCCAAAACCGACGATCAAGGCGCCCGCCGCGCCCAGGCCGCTCAGCAGCAGGGTACGGCGCTTCATACCCGGCCCCCATTGAGCTGGAGCGCTGCGACCTTGATGGCGGCGCGCACGCGCGGGTAGGTGCCACAGCGGCAGAGATTGGTCATCGCGGCATCGATGTCGGCATCGCTGGGGCGGCGGTTTTTTTCCAACAGCGCAGCGGCGGCCATCAGCATGCCGCTCTGGCAATAGCCGCATTGCGGCACTTGCGCAGCCAACCAGGCGGTCTGCACCGCATGCGGCTTGTCAGCGGTGCCGAGCGCTTCAATCGTGGTGATGGACTTGCCCTGCACGGCCGAAATCGGCGTGACGCAGGAGCGGGTGGCGACGCCATCGACATGGACGGTGCAGGCCCCGCAGGCAGCGATGCCGCAGCCGAATTTGGTGCCCGTCATGTTGAGTCCGTCGCGCAGCGCCCAGAGCAGGGGCATGGCCGGGTCGCTGGCATGTTCGGGCAGCGTTTTCAGCTGGCCATTTACTTTCAAGTCCATTCCTGCTCCTCGTTGTGCGGGCAGCATAGCGGAGGTGAAAATAGCGCTCATGAACACCGCCTTTGACCCCCTTGCCCTCGTCAGCCTGCCCGTACAGGGCAAGACCGAACTGCTTTTCCTGCTTTGCCACGGCGTGGGCGGGCAGGCCGCAAACATGGCCCCGCTGGCCGCCGCGCTGCGCGCCCAGTACCCGCAGGCAGCCGTCGTGTCGTTGAACGCGCCGGACGGGTTTGACGGCATGCAGGGCACAGGCGGCTTTCAGTGGTTTTCAGCCAGCGGCGTCACCGACATGAACCGGGGCGAGCGGGTGGACGCTGCCCTGCCCGGCTTCATCGCCCGCATCCGCGCCTGGGCGGCCCACTTCGAGCTGGACTGGCCGATGGTCGCGCTGGCCGGGTTTTCGCAGGGCGCCATCATGGCGCTGGAGGCCGTGCAAGCCGAGGCGAATTTTGTGGGCCGGGTGATCGCGGTGGGCAGCCGCTATGCCTACGTGCCGCAGCATGCGCCGCAGGGCGTGTGCATCCACCTGCTGCACGGCACGGCCGACGCGGTGCTGCCCTACCGCCTCGTCGTGGACGCCGCCAACGCCCTGGTTGCCGAAGGCGCTGACGTGACCGCCGACGTGCTGCCCGGCATCGGCCATGAGCTGCACCCCAAGCTGGTGGACAAGGCGATGGAGCAATTGCGCACCTTCATCCCGGCCCGCTTGTGGCGCGAGGCCGTGTTTGCAGCGGCTGAACAGGACAAGGGCATCGTCAAGCACTGAGGGGCGCGGGGCTCGACACCGCAGCGGGCAGCAAATGCCCCAGCTTCGTGTCGCCGTAGGTCCGGATCACCTCGGAAATGATGACTTGGTAGCCGGCCAGCCAATTGCCCTGCGCGGCCTTGGCCTGCTGGTGGCTCGGGTGCTGGACCAGGCCTTGCAAGGCAGCCAGCGAATCCCAGTAGTAAACGTTGGAGATGAGGCCGGTCTCGGCATTCTCCCAAGTCTCTTCGCCCAGATAGCCAGGGATCGCCTTGGCCACCGCCGCGATCTCGGCGTCGAGCCGGTGAAAGGCCTCGTCGTACTGCTTTTTGGCGAAGATGAAGGTGGAGGAATACATGGGCATGAGACGGCGGCCAGGGTTCGGTGGGCCGCGAGTCTAGCCTGCCCTCAATCCAGCACCACCTCGGTCCGCACCGCCCCGGCCCGATCGGCGCAGGCGGTCAGGGCCAAGCGCGTGCCCTTGGGCGCACGCACCACCCATTCGCCCACCGCCCGGTCCGCCGTCACCTCGCGGCTGGGGATGAAGGCCTGGGTCGACGTCTTGGGGCCATGGCCTTCGAGCTGCGGGCCTTCCATGCGCTCCTTGCCGCTGACCAGACTGACCTCGGGGTTGTTGGCCGGCAGATGGATCTCGAACATCACGCCGCGGACGATCTTGCGTTCCAGCGCCCGCTTGGTCACATAGGCGGGCAAGTAGCCGCTGTTGGCCACGGCCAGCCGGATGCGCCAGGTGTCAGGGCCGAGCGCGCGGACCTCGGTGCGCAGCAGCTCCAGCTTGGGCAGGCTCAAGGCGATCTGGTTCATCCAGCCGGGGAAGCGCGCCGCCTCCCGTTCACGCAGATTGGGCGGCGGGTTGCGCCAGTAGTTCATCTTGTCCCAGCCGCCGATCTCGACCGCGCCGAGCTGCGGGTGATGGAAGGGCTTCCAGTCCACATGGGCTTTGCCCTCGCACTGCTCATCGCTCCACTTGATCAGCTTCATGTCGTCGGCCACCGGGTGTTCGCGGTACCAGTCGATCCACTTGTAGCCCTCGATGCCGGCTTCCTTGTTGGGCGACCACAGCTCCACCACCCAGAACAGCGCGCCCAGGTGCTC